>JAKAVC010000028.1 GCA_021817345.1 Deltaproteobacteria bacterium
GCATTACAAGTTCGCGCCGAAAGGCCCCGGTGCGTACCGCGTTGTCGCGTATCGCGACGGGCGCCCGTGGATACTGTCGAATCCGGTGTACGTCCGCTAGCCGAGTGTTGAGATGAGTGGAAAGCGCAATCTTACTGGGGCACGGTCTCAACAGCCTGCGTAAAAGATGGCTTCCGGTCCTTCGCGGGCAGACAAGAGAGAGCAGGCGATGACTTTATCGACGGCCTGCTGGAAGCGGCACGCGCGACGCTAATTCACACCAGCGAGCATGCGAGTGAATGCGCAGTCGCGTCGTCAACCCGCACCGTAACCGTATCTCCCGGAGCGAGCCCGCGCGCGCTCGCGAAAATCGCCGTCTTGAACTGCGGCGTCTTTCCGGCGAGCATCCCGTTGCCGCGTCGCGCCGGACCTTCGATCAGCACGGCGAATCGCTCGCCTAAAAGCGCGCGGTTGCGCTCAAGCGAAATCGACTCCTGAAGCGCGATCACTTCGGCAAGCCGTCGCGATTTCTCCTCCTCGCTCACGGTGTCGCCGAGTTTGAAGGCGCGCGTATGCTCGCGCAGCGAATACTTGAAGGTGAACGCCTGGTCGTAACCGACCGCGCGCATCAGCGCGAGCGTTTCCTCGAAGTCGCGCTCCGCCTCGCCGTGGAAGCCGACGATTATGTCGGTCGAAAGCGCAAGGCCGGGAATCGCCCGGCGAAGCCGCGCAACCAGTTCCAGGTAACGCTCGACCGTGTACCCGCGCTCCATCGCGGCCAGCACGCGATTCGACCCCGACTGGACCGGCAAATGAAGATACGGCTGGATACGCGGCTCGGTCGCCATCGCCTCGATCATCGCATCGCTCACGTCGCTCGGATGCGGCGAGGTGAAACGGACGCGCTCGATTCCCTCGACCGCCGCGACCCGCCTGAGGAGCGCGGCGAAATCGACGTCGCCGAAGCGGTATGCGTTGACTGTCTGGCCGAGCAGGACGACTTCGCGCACGCCGCGAGCGGCCAGTTCGCGCACCTCGCGCAGCACGTCTTCCGGCGCGACGCTTCGCTCGCGTCCGCGCACGTAGGGCACCACGCAGAAGGCGCAGAACTTGTCGCATCCGCGCATCACGGTGACGTACGCGCGCACGCCGCCGTCATGGGCGGGCGAGATGTCGCCATAGGTCTCCGCGCGGTCGAGCCGCACGTCGACCTGCGCGTCGAAGCCCGCGCGTCCGAGCATCTCGGGCAGCCGCCGATACGCGTCGGGACCGGCGACCAGGTCGAGATACGGGGCTTTTTCCACGAGCGCGGCGCGATTGTGCTGCGCCATGCATCCGAGCAGCCCGAGCCGGAGTTCGGGCCGCCGATGCTTGAGCCGGGCGAGGTCGCTAAGCCGTCCGAGCACGCGCTCTTCGGCGTGCTCGCGGATGGCACAGGTGTTGAGCAGGATTACGTCGGCGTCCTCGGGGCGCGCGGCGCTGGCGAAGCCCGCGCGGCTGAGCACCGCCGCGACCAGTTGCGAGTCGGTGATATTCATCTGGCAGCCGTAGGTCTCAAGGTAGACCCGCGGCCGCTCGTCGGTTTCGATGGTGGTTTCCACGTGCGCAGGGCAAATCTTAAGCCAGGCCGCCAATCCGACTCAACGGGCTATCCGAAGCGCGCTCTCTTGAACAGCCTCGGGGGCGATGGTTATGTTTCGGATGCGTTCCGACAATGTCATCGCAACGACGACCGGCGTTCGACCGTATCGAGGCCACGCTGCTTGCCTGCCCGAAGTGCAAGCGCGCCGTCAGGGTGCGAAAACGCCTACTCCTGATTCTGCCCGAGGGCGACAAGTACGAATACGTATGCCCCGACTGCGGCTCGACCTGCGGCACCACGATTCAGGCCGATCCGTCCGCGCCCAAGCTGATGTAGCGGCCGGGCGCGCACGGTTTCACGCCTAGCCCATCGTGGAGACGGACGACGGCTCGATTTCGTAAATCACGCGGACTTCGCCCGGGGTGCGAAACGGGTACTTGTCCTGCCCGAGGTATTTCTTTGCGAGAGAGTCGATATGCTGGTCGGCGCCCTGCTCGGTGACATTCACGACCGCGCCGCGGATCTGCATGTAACGGTAGGGATTCTCGGGGTCCATTATCGACAGGGCAACCCGCGAGCCTTTTTTCATGTTGCGTTCCTTGACGCGGCCGCGGGCAGTGTTGACGCGAATCCTGCCGCCGGCCATGTCAAACCATACGGGCGTGACCTGCGGCGAGCCGTCGGGCATCACGGTGGCAAGATTGGCGAAGGATTTTTTCTTCTCGCTGACGAGATCGGCTAACTTCTCAGGAATCGCTTTCATGGTCATACTCCCGCTGAGGATTGGCTCTCGGCCTCGCTATAGTTTGGCGCGCGAGGCAGGTGATTCGCCAGCCTGCGCGCGGGCAGGGACGGAGCGGCTTTTGAGCGCTGTCGCCTCGCTCGATAAGATTCCGGTCCGCCGGTCGGCGGCTTGGGGCGCTGAGGTTCCACGCGGACCGAATCAATGGATTTGGAGAAAGGTTTAGCGATGGAATCCACGATGATGCACTATCCGCTTACGCTGGTTCATCTGCTGGAGCGGGCGGGACGCTATTTTTCCAAGGTCGAGATCGTGTCGCGCAGGGCCGACCGTTCGATACATCGCGAGACCTACGGCGACTTTTACCGCCGGGCGCGCGCGCTTGCCGAAGGGCTGACCCGCGCCGGGCTCAAACGGGGCGATCGTGTCGCAACCCTGATGTGGAACCATTACGCGCACCTGGAGGCGTATTTCGGCGCGCCGGTTGCGGGCGGGGTGCTTCATTCCCTGAATCTTCGGCTTCATATCGACGACATCACTTACATCGCCAATCATGCCGAAGATCGGTTTCTGATCGTTGACGACGTGCTGCTGCCGCTGGTCGAGCAGGTCAAGCCGCATACCCATTTCGAGCGAATCTTTGTGGTGCCGATCTCGGGCGGCGCCGTGCCGGGCGGCTATGAGAACTACGAGGAGCTGCTGGCGAGCGCGCGCGGCGACTTCCGCTACCCCGAGATCGACGAATACGAACCGGCCGGCATGTGTTACACGTCGGGCACGACCGGCCGTCCGAGAGGCGTCGTATACTCGCATCGCTCGACTGTGTTGCACGCTTACAATGCCGCGCTGCCGGGCGCGATGAGCTTCAGGCAGGGCCAGGCGATGCTGCCGGTCGTGCCGATGTTCCACGCCAATGCGTGGGGGATGCCTTACGCGGCGACGCTTGCCGGCGCGAAACACGTCTATCCGGGGCCGCATCTGGATGCGGAAAACCTGCTCGACCTGATCGAGCGCGAAGAGGTCACGCTCTCGGCGGGCGTTCCGACGGTATGGCTCGCGATCCTGCAGGCGCTCGAGCGCGAACCTAAACGATGGAAGCTGCCGGACGGTCTTGAGCTTATCGTGGGAGGATCGGCCGCGCCCGAATCGCTGATTCGCGGCTTCGACCGCCACCGGGTCAAGGTGGTGCAGGCGTGGGGGATGACCGAGACGTCGCCACTTGCCTCGATCGCAAGGCTCGACCGCGAGATGGCCGCTTTGCCCGAGGACGAGCGCTATGCGATCCGCGCCAAGCAGGGTCGTCCGCTTCCTTTTGTGGAGGCGCGCGTGATGGTCGAGGACCAGGAGGTGCCCGCCGACGGAAAGACGATGGGCGAGTTGCAGGTGCGCGGTCCCTACGTCACCGCGAGCTACTACAACCATCCGGTCGGCGCGGACAAGTTCACGGCCGACGGATGGCTTCGCACCGGCGACGTCGTGATGATGGACGCCGACGGCTTCATCAAGATCACCGACCGCACCAAGGACCTGATAAAGTCGGGCGGCGAGTGGATCAGTTCAGTTGATTTGGAAAACGCGATCATGGGCCATCCCGCGGTCGCCGAGGCGGCCGTGATAGCGATTCCCAATCCGAAATGGGACGAGCGGCCGCTGGCGGTCGTGGTTCTGAAGCCGGGTGCCCGGGCCACAGGCGAAGAAATCAACAAATTCCTTGCCGACAAGTTCGCCAAGTGGTGGCTGCCCGACGCCTACGAGTTCATCGCTCAGATCCCACGGACCTCGACCGGAAAGTTCCTGAAATCGAAGCTGCGCGAGCAGTTTGCCGAGCGGAATCGCGCCTCCTGAGTGAACTGCGCCCGGGTTTTGCCCGCAAGACGCGCGCGCAGGCTCTCCCAGTCGCAGTGCGATGCCATAAAGGTCCAAGGTTCGCCATAGGGAGGCTCCAAGGTGACCTGGCCGGGCCGCTGAAATTGACTCCCCGCCGCGTATGGGTTAATCACGATATGCTGCTTAGGGGGGAGGCGCGAAGCCTCTGCAATTTTATTTCGGGGAGCGGTTGGCGATGGCTTTGTTCAATAAAGAGCCGGAAAAAAACATTAAACCTCAGCAGCCCGCTGCGGCGCCGCAGCCGCTGGTGACGCCCTCGACGCCAGCGCCCCAAGCCGTGGCGTCCGATGCGAAGGCGGCCCCGAAGCCTGCGGCTTCCGGCGACGCCCGTGCATATCTGGATAGCGGCTCCAGGATAAACGGCAAGGTCCATTTCGAGAGCCCGGCCCGAATCGACGGACAGGTCGAAGGCGAAATCACGGCCAAGGAAAGCCTGATGATTGGAGAGAGCGCCGTCATAACCGCCCAGATTAAAGCCGCCTCAGTGGTTATCGCGGGCAAAGTCAGCGGCGATATCAATGCCTCGCGCCGTATCGAGATCCGTCCTTCGGCGAAAGTAATCGGCAACCTGACCACGCCGGTACTCGTGATCCAGGAGGGAGCCCTGTTCGAAGGGCACTGCACGATGCAGGCGGAGGGCGCGCACGAAGAACGTAAAGTCACCGTCTTTCCCAAGGAGGAACGCCTGACCCAGGCGGCCGCCAAACAGGCGTAACCGCCGCGGCTGTTCCAACATTTGCCTTCCCCCGGTCCGCTTCACTATGAGAGTGTCCATACACCCCTCAGGGGAGATGCCGTAATATGCACATCCCGCCGAACTGGGGCATTTTCTTTGCCCTGATTGTTTCATTCCTGATTTTCTGGTTTATATTCAGCCGGATTTTTTTTCGTCCCTTCCTGGACCTGCTTACCCGCCGCGAGCGCAGGTTCAAGGAGCTGGGCGAACGGACCGAGCAGCTTATCAAGGAAGCCAGAGCCGCCGAGGAACAACGCGAACAGCGTCTGGCCGAACTCAGGCGCGAAGCCGCCGCGAAACGCGATAGCGAACGCCGCGAGGCCGAAGCTGAAGTGGCTCGCCTGCTCGAAGAAGCGAAGGCTGACTCGCGCGCCGCGCTGGAAGAGGCGCGCAACCGCGTGGAAAACGAGGTCAAGGCCGCGGAGAAAGAACTCGAAGCGACCAGCAAGGCGCTGGCCGCCGAGCTTGCCGAGCGCGTTCTCGGACGCCCGCTCAACGGTTCACACTCCGTGGCGCGTAACTGAATTATCGACCTGAACGATGGATTTTGATGAACGCCCGAATTCTGACAGGCGCATTGTTGGCTACGACGCTGGCGCCGTCGCTCGCTTTTGCGGCTGAGCAAGGCGGCGAGCCGGCTGGCGCGTGGCTCAAGCTGGTATTTTACGTCATCAATTTCGCCGCCTTCGTGTTCGTAATTTTCTATTACGCCGGACCGAGCACGTCGAACTATTTCAAGGAACGCGCACGGCTCATCCGCTCTGACCTCGAACGGCTTGAAGCGGCACACAAGCAGGCCGAGGAAATGGCGGAGCGCGCCCGTTTGCGCATTGCCGGACTTGAAGACGAATTGAAGAAACTCGCCGACGAAATCGCGCGCGAAACGGCCTTCCAGGTGCGGAAGCTTCGCGAGGCCGGACGCGCGGGCGCCGAGCGCACGCGCCGCGATGCCGAGCTCACCGCGAGAGCCCTTGCCGAAGACGGACGGCGCAGAGTGCGCGCTCAACTGGCCAGGAGCGCGGCCTCGATGGCGCGCGAGCTTATCCTTAAAAGTTTCGAGCCGGCCGACCAGGAACGCCTGGTCGAGGGCTTCATGGAACGGATCCGGTCGGAGGCCTCGCGATGAAAGGCGCACGGGTTGCCCGGCGCTACGCGCGCGCGCTGCTTGAAGTCGCCGAGCGCAGCCAAGTCGAAGCCTGGGGCGCGGAACTCGAGAAGCTCACCCGCATGGTCGAAGCTCCCGAGATTCTCACGCGCCTGTTATCGCCCGAGATGTCGCCCGAGGCGCGCCAGGAAGCGCTTGCGAAGATAGCGGAGCGGCTCGGGCTCAGCTTTCCGCTCAGGTCATTCGCGATGGTGGTCGCGCGCCACGGGCGGATAGCTGAATTCCCCGCGATTGCCGACGCCTATCGCGACCTCGTCGACGACCTGCTCGGGCGGACCCGGGCTACGCTTACGTTCGCCACCCAGCCGAGCGAAGAAGCGGTCAAACGGGTCGTGGCGGGCCTTGAAGCGCTGGCGGGCAAGAAAGTCATCGCAACAGTCAAAGTCGATAATGCGCTGCTGGGAGGCGTTACCGCGGAGATTGGCGGTAAAATCTACGACGGCAGTCTGGCGGCGCAACTCGAAGAAGCCGGTCGGAGGCTTGCCGGGTGAGAATGCCGGGAGCGAACACATAGAATGGCGGACATCAGACCTTCAGAGATCAGCGACATCCTCAAGCAGGAGATCAAAGGCTTCGAGGGCACCATCGCGGTGCGCGAGACCGGGCGCGTAATCTCGTGCGGCGACGGCATCGCGCGCATCTACGGACTTCAAAACGCGGCGGCGGGCGAACTGCTCGAGTTCCCCCATTCCATCTACGGCATGGTCCTCAACCTTGAAGAGGACAACGTCGGCGCGGCCTTGTTCGGCGATCCGCAGGCGGTCGGGGAGGGCGACGAGGTCAAGCGAACCGGCAGGATCGCCGAGGTTCCGGTCGGTGAGGCCCTGCTCGGCCGCGTGGTCAACTCGCTCGGCCAGCCGATCGACGGCAAGGGACCGATCAAGGCCACCGCGATGCGCCGGATCGAGATCAAGGCGCCTGGTATCATCCGCCGCCAGCCGGTCAAGGAGCCGCTCCAGACCGGGATCAAGGCGATAGACTCGATGCTTCAGATCGGGCGCGGGCAGCGCGAGCTGATAATCGGCGACCGTCAGACCGGCAAGACCGCTATCGGAATCGACACGATAATCAATCAGCGCGGCCAGGACGTGCATTGCATCTACGTCGCGATCGGACAGAAGCGCTCGACCGTGGTCCAGGTGGTCGACAAGCTGCAGAAGTACGGCGCGATGGAATACACGACGGTGGTCGCGGCGACCGCGTCCGAGGCGGCTCCGCTCCAGTTCATCGCACCGTACGCGGGATGCACGATAGGCGAGTACTATCGCGATTCCGGCCGCCACGCGCTGCTCATCTACGACGACTTGAGCAAGCACGCGCAGGCCTACCGCCAGCTCTCGCTGCTGCTGCGCCGGCCTCCCGGACGCGAGGCCTATCCCGGCGACGTGTTCTATCTCCATTCGCGCCTGCTCGAACGCGCGGCCAAGATGAGCAAGGAAGAGGGCGGCGGTTCGCTAACCGCGCTGCCGATCATCGAGACCCTTGCGGGCGACGTGTCGGCTTACATCCCGACCAACGTCATCTCGATCACTGACGGCCAGATCGTGCTCGACGCCGACCTGTTCAACTCGAACGTGCGGCCCGCCGTTAACGTGGGACTTTCGGTCTCGCGCGTCGGCTTCTCGGCCGCGGTCAAGGCGATGAAGCAGGTGGGCGGAACGCTCAAGCTCGACCTCGCGCAGTATCGCGAGATGGCGGCGTTTGCGCAGTTCGGCTCGGATCTCGACCCCGTGACCCAGCGCCTGCTCCGGCGCGGCGAGCGGCTTACCGAGATGCTCAAGCAGAACCAGTACGAGCCGCTTGCGCTGGAAAAGCAGGTTCTGCTCATTTTCGCGGCCAACGAGGGATTGTTTGACGATCTGCAGGTCGCGCAGATCCGCCCATTCGAGCGGGGGATGTACGAGTTCTTCGAGGCGCGCCATCCCGAATACCTGAAAGAAATCGCCGACAAGAAGGAGCTGAACGACGACCTGAAGGGAAGGCTCCGCAAGGCGCTCGACCAGTTCAAGGAAAGCTTCGTCGGCAGCCAGAAGAGCACCGGCACGGCGGCCAATCTTTCGAGCGCCGCCTGACGCGCGGCCTGTTCCGGCAAAGTGAGCGATGCCCACTCTTAAGGCAATCCGTCGGCGGATCGCGTCGGTAAAATCGACGCAACAGATAACCCGTGCCATGAAGCTGGTCGCGGCCGCGCGACTCCGCCGCGCGCAGGAAGCCCTGTTCAACGCGCGTCCGTACAGCGAATCGCTCGCGCGGGTCGCGGATTCCGTGCTGGCCGCGGAGCGCGAGTCGCTGGCGCCCGCGGAAGACGCGAAGAACGCCGCGCTTCTCGTCGTGGTTTCATCGGACCGCGGCCTTTGCGGTTCCTACAACGTCAACCTGCTCAAGCTTGCCGAGGAAACCGCGCGCCGCGCCGAGCGCGACGGCCTTGAGCCGCGTTTCTTCGTGATCGGACGAAAGGCGCTCGACAATCTGCAGCATGCCGGCGCGAAGATCGCGGGTGAACGAATCAACAATCCGAGGCTAGCGAGCGTGGCGCTCGCACGGGATATCGCCGCGCACATGCTGTCGGCGTACCGCCTGGGCGAGGTTCGCGAAGCGAGTCTGATCTATATGCAGTTCCGTTCGGCGCTCTCGCAGCGTCCGACCTACGAGCGGCTCTTGCCGGTCGCCGCGCCCGAGGAGCCTCGGGCGGAACAGGATGGCGCGCACGAGGCCGCGGGCGCCGAGCCCGAAGGCGCGGCCCAGGCCGTCGATTATCTGATCGAGCCGAGCCGTGAGCGGCTGGTGCCGGTCGTTCTGCGCGCCTCGGTCGAGGCGGCCGTGTTCCATGCGCTGCTCGAAGCCGAAGCGAGCGAGCAGGGCGCGCGGATGGCCGCGATGGACAGTGCGACCAACAACGCGAGCGAGATGATTGAGCGTCTTACGCTCGAAATGAACCGCGCCCGCCAGGCGCAGATTACCAAGGAATTGATGGACATCGTCGGCGGGGCCGAGGCTTTGCGCGGCTGAGGCGGCGGGCTAAAAAGTTTTTTACCGGGGAAACCGCGGGTTATGAGTGAGCAAGCGACTGGGCATATCAATCAGATTCTCGGCAACGTCGTGGACGTCGAGTTTCGCAACGGCACGCTGCCGCCAATCCTGACCGCGCTCAAGGTCAGCAATCCGGCGATCGGCGATGAGCCGTGGAATCTCGTCCTTGAGGTCGCGCAGCATCTCGGCGAGAAGACCGTGCGATGTATCGCGATGGATACGACCGACGGACTGGTGCGCGGGATGTCCGTGCTCGACACCGGCGCGCCCATCTCGGTTCCGGTCGGTCCGCAAACCCTCGGACGCCTGATGAACGTAACCGGCCAGCCGGTTGACGAGGCGGGGCCGATCGCGGGGTCGCGCCAGATGCCGATTCATCGCGACGCTCCGACCTTCGCGGAACAAGGCGTCGAAGTCGAGATCCTCGAGACCGGCATCAAGGTCATCGACCTCATCTGCCCGTACAATCGCGGTGGAAAGATCGGCTTGTTCGGCGGCGCGGGCGTCGGCAAAACGGTCACGATTCTCGAACTCATCAACAACGTCGCCAAGCAACACGGCGGCGTGTCGGTGTTCGCGGGCGTGGGCGAGCGCTCGCGCGAGGGCAACGATCTTTATCGCGAACTCGAGGAATCGGGGGTTCTTTCCAAGACCGCGCTGGTGTACGGCCAGATGAACGAGCCGCCCGGCGCGCGCGCCCGAGTCGCCCTGACCGGGGTCACGGTCGCGGAGTACTTCCGCGACGAGGAGGGCCGCGACGTCCTGCTCTTCATCGACAATATCTTCCGCTTCGTGCAGGCCAACTCGGAAGTCTCGGCGCTGCTCGGCCGCATGCCGAGCGCGGTCGGCTATCAGCCGACTCTCGGCACCGACTTGGGCGAACTCGAGGAGCGGATCACCACCACCAAGAAGGGCTCGATCACGTCGGTGCAGGCGATTTACGTCCCGGCCGACGACTACACCGACCCGGCTCCGGCGACGACCTTCACCCATCTGGACGCGGTCACGGCGCTGGATCGCAAAATCTTCGAAAAAGCGATTTACCCGGCGGTCGATCCGCTGGCTTCAACCTCGCGAATTCTCGATCCGCAGATCGTCGGCCAGGAGCATTACGACGTCGCGCGCGGCGTGCAGGCGATTCTGCAGCGTTACCGCGACCTGCAGGACATCATCGCGATCCTTGGGATGGACGAGCTTTCCGCCGAGGACAAGCTCGTCGTCGCGCGGGCGCGGCGCGTCGAGCGCTTCCTGTCGCAGGCGATGCATGTCGCCGAGCCGTTCACCAATTTGCCCGGCGCGTACGTGCCGCGCGAGGAAACGGTGCGCGGCTTCAAGGAAATTCTGGACGGCAAGTGCGACGACCTGCCCGAGCAGGCCTTCTATCTCGTCGGTACGATCGACGATGCGCGCGCCAAGGCCGAACGTCTCGCGCGCGGCGAGGCGCGCTGAGCGGGCGCGTGCTTCGCTCTTTGAGGATTCCGGGTTCATCGCGCGATGGCTGAGACATTCGCTTTGAAAGTCGTAACTCCGACCGGCATCGTCTTCGAAGGCGAAGCCGAGCAGGTGACGGCGGTCGGCAGGCTTGGCGAGTTCGGCATCCTGGCCGAGCACATCAACTTCATCACTTCGCTGGTGCCGGGACTGCTGGAAATAAAGACGGCCGGGGGAGATGCGCGGACCTGGGTCGTTTCGGGCGGCTTTGCCGAAGTCAGGGACGGCGCGGTGACGATCCTTGCCGACAGCGCGGAGGAGCCGTCGGCGCTCGACCTGTCCAGGCTCGATGCGGAGATGGCGGAGGCCGAACGCCGCATCTCGGAGGCAAGTTTCTACTCCGACGAGTACGAAAGCGCCGAGCACGACATGCTGCTCGCGCTCGCGCACAAGCAGGCCTCCGAGCTGAAATCCACCTCGCGCTGAGCCCCGCGCGGGCGTGATTTTTCAGGACGCGGACAGGGCCGAAAGCTTTTCGAAGAAACCCGGGAACGTCTTTGCGACGCATCCCGGGTTTTTGATCCGCACGCCCGCCAGGCGAAGCCCGCTCACCGCAAATGCCATCGCAATCCGATGGTCGTCGTAGGTTTCGATCGCCGCCGGGCTGAGCTTCGACGGCCGAATCTCCATCCCGTCGTCGAAATCTGCCACCTGCGCGCCGAGGCGCCTTAGTTCCGTTGCGATCGCGCTCAGACGGTCGCTCTCATGATGGCGGATGAACGCGACCTTGCGAATTCGCGTCGGCGAGGACGCGAACGGCGCAATCGCGGCAAGCGTCGCGACCATGTCCGGCATCGCGTTCATCGCGACGTCCACTCCCGCGAGCTTTCCCGTGCCTGTTACGCTGGCGCCCCTATCCGTCCATTCGACCCGCGCGCCCATACGCGCGAGCACGTCGAGGAATCCCACGTCGCCCTGAAGCGAATCTTTTGTGAGGCCGGGAAGAAAGACCGTTCCGCCGATAATCGCCGCCGCGGCGGCAAAGTAGCTCGCGCTCGAGGCGTCGGGCTCGACCCGAAAGCGCCGGGCCCGGTAATGCTGCCCGCCGGGAATCACGATTGTGTCGCCCTCGATGCTGCTCTTTGCGCCCCACGCTTCCATCATCCGAAGCGTCATGTCGATATACGGGCGCGCGGCCTCGCCGATAACCGTAAGGCGCAGCCCGTCGGGCCATAGCGCCGCCGGCATCAGCATCGCGGAGACGAACTGCGACGACTCGCTCGCATCGACCGAGGTTGCGCCGCCGCGAAACCGGCCATCGCCCGCCTCGACGATGACGGGCGGGCGATCGTTGCCGCGCTCGCTGTAAACCGACGCACCGAGCCGTTTCATCGCGTCGAGCAGCGGTCCTATCGGCCGCTCGCGCATCCGCGCGTTTCCGTCGATTCGAAACCGTCCTTCTCCGAGTGTAAGAAACGCCGCAAGGAAGCGCATCGCGGTTCCCGCACCGCCGATATAAAGCTCCGCGCCGCGCGCCGGTATTTTCCCGCCGTGGCCTTCAACGCCGATTGTGCTGCGCGCCTCATCGACGTCCAGGCTAAAGCCGAGACGCATGAGCGCCTCGCTCATGAATCGGGTATCGTCGCTGAAGAGCACGTTTTCGATAACCGAGCGCCCGTCCGCCATCGCGGCGAGCAGGAGCGCGCGGTTGGTGATGCTCTTCGAGCCGGGAACCTCGATCGTCGCGTGAAGCCGTTTCCGAAGCGCGCTGATTTCGATTTCGTCCACGGAATTATGTAAGATTTCGCCGGGTGCCGGAACGCCGCAAAACCGAGTGCAAGTGATGCGAGATTATGCGTCGGCGACGCTGCGCTCAAGGCGGCTTGCGTCCTGGTCGCCGCCCGGACCGACCATCTCGAACTCGAAGGTAGCGACCTGCGCGGCGGCGGGCCACGCCTTGAGGCTGACCGTGAGCGTCGCGAGCAGCAGCGCTACTTTGAGGCCGAAGGCGCCGCGCCGCTCGCGGATGCGGGCTTGAGCTTCGCAAGCTCGCCGTCCACCCAATTGACAATAGCCTGCCGATCCGCGGCGCTCAGATGCGAATTCGGATGCATCGGGCGGTAGTACAGCGGCGGCATGTCGTCGTCGCTCACTTCCTTCTTGATGTGCTTGAGCTTGTTGGCGAGCGTCCGCGGGTCGCTCGTGTATAGGTTCCAGGTCGAGAAGTTCACGTGATGCCGCCCGTCGGAGACGTCGTGATAGACGAGCCACGAAACCGGTGCGACCTCGGAATACCACGGCCACTTGGTCAGGTTCGAATGGCAGTTGTAGCAGGCGCGATGGAGTATCGCCGCGACCTGGGGCGGAGCGTTCACATCGCCCGTGACGGGAGGATTCGTGTGCTTGAAGCGTACGAGTTGAGCGATGACAAAGATTAGAAGTGCGGCGAGGACCAGGGTTTTGATTCGCTTCATACCCTGATTTAACCCGCAACAAGGGGTCCTGCGCCAGCTTTGTGGTCAAAATCGTCAGAAAATTGATACGAGCCGGGGCTCAAGCTCGGCGGGTAAACGATTATCGTCTGGTCCGGTTGGACCACCCGTGTGCGATTCAGATACTCGGTTCCGATGCGGGGCAGGCGCGGCCGATTGGACCGCGCCTGCCGAGGTTGCGATTTCGACCGGCGGCGCCGCTCTCTCAGCTCCAGGTCTTGCCGCGGTTGCGTATCCGATCGGTGATATAGCCTTCCTTGTAATGCGTGTCGTAAAAGTCCACGTCCACGTTGTGGACCACGCATCCGAAGCGCGCCTGCATCGGATTGTACGTAACCGGCCATTGCCCGAAGTTGTTCACGCAGTATTCGATGTACGCGATGATAGCTTCGCGCACCCACTCGGGCGGGCGATTGCGCGGATGGGTGATTATCTGCTCGGTCTCGTCCTTCTTCCAAGGCGATCCGATCGCGCGGAGGTAATTGTCGGCGCTTTGCGCGAGCGGGCCGCCGGTTCCGTATTTTTCCTCGTACCAGAAATTGACCAGTTGCTCCGCGCTCTTGAACCGGGGCGAGGGAACATAGGTCGCTTCCTTGACCCCCTCGATTCCGAAGATTTTCTCCTGGCCCGTTGAAACCGGCGCGCGCGGATTCGGCGCTTCGACTTGGAAGCCCAGTCCGCGCGCGATTTCAGGCATCGAACCCATCAGGATGTTCGGGCTGAAACCGCAGTAGACCCACGCTCCAAGTCCCATCGCTTCACACGCAAGGCGCATGTTCTGCACCATGCATCCGACCGGATACGACTCGCTCTGCAGGATTCCCTGCTCGGAGGCGGCGATCGTATTGGGCAGCTCGAGCATCCCCTCCTTGATCCACTTCTCGGTTCCGGCGGGCCGGCCGCCGTTCCATTCGTCGATCAGATACGAGTGCCAGAAGTCGAACATGTTGATCAGCACGGAATTGAGCCATCCCGAGTCGCTGAGCGGCAGGAACCAGGTCGAGCCCGGCATGTTCATGTTGAACTGATACGGCCCCATCAGGGTGGCGTTCGGAGCGCCCGGCGCGCGGATTGCAAAATCGATGTCGGGGCGCTGATCGAGGATCTGGATCAGCCCCTCGTCGTACCATTTCAGCACCTTGTCGTAGTCGGCCTCCGACTGGATCTCGATTGGCGCCGAGCGCGATTTGGTCGGCTTGTAGATGTAGGCGCCGGAGTCGTTGATGATCAGCAGATCGGTGGCGAGCGAATTGCCCGGTGACGGGCAGGTGCGCCCCGCGATCCAGGTCAGCTCGTGAAAGCCGCCGTCCATCGAGATGTCCCACGCGACCAGCCCGTTCGGACCGCATCCGGCCCACGCAATGAGCGCCTCCTCGAGACGAGTGAGCGGTTTCGGCTCCTTTGCGGAGACGAATTTCAGCGGACCCTGGGCCTGCGTCAGCGTGCGGCCGGTCGCCGGATGACGGATGCTGGTGCCCGAATCGATTCGGTAGCCGAGGCCGACACGACGGCTCCTTATCGTCGTCAGCAGCTTGAAGACCGAGGGAGTTTCATCGAATGCGTGTTTGAGTCTGTCCTTGTCCGTCATCGGAACTCGTCTCCTGAACCTTGCAGCCGGATTTATTGCTAAAGCGGAAATTCCGCTTTGACCCCCGAGCTCAATCTGGCTTGTAGGCCAATCGAGTCTTCCCGGCAAGGAACGACTCCGGTTTGGGCCCACGATACTTTACCGACACCGGAAAGTGGATACGTCGGTGGGACGATCGCGGCTTTGGCGTTGGTGCTTAGTGGAGATTATTTCGCCGCGGCGCGCGCCGAGCCGTCCGCAGGGGCGCTCGCAAGGCGCGTGACGTCTATCTTGCCCGCGATTATCCGCTGCTCCGCCGCCTTCATATCAGCGAGCGCAGCGGGCGGAATTTTTCCCGCGAGCTTCGGGTTCACCACCACCTGCACCATCCCATCGCGCATCCCGTATTCGATCATTCGCGGATGGAAATGCCCGTGCTCGACCTCGGTCGCGATTTTGAGAAACGCTTTTGGGATGTCGGTTACGGCGCTTGCCAGGATCACTCCGGGCACGACGTCGTTCTGATTGCGATTCGCGCCGAAGGCGTAGATATGGTCCTGGGCCGCGGCTTCGAACACGCCAAGGCCGGCCGCGTCGGCGTTATGGAAGAGCAGGTCCGCGCCCTGGCTTGCCTCGGCGAGCGCCGCTTCCTTGGCCGCGCCCACGTCGTCGAAGCTGCCCGTATAGCTGATGAGAACGCGCCCCCTCGGACGCACCGAGAGAAATCCGAGCCGAACCGCGTTGAAGGTCAGGCGAATCGCAGGAAGCTCGATTCCCCCGACCGCGCCGATTACGCCGCTCTTCGACATAGCGCCCGCCAATACGCCCTCGGCGTAAGCCGCCTCTTCTATCCGGAACGTCAACGAGGCGACGTTGCGCGACGACCCGCTTCCCGAGGTCACGACGAAAACGGTCTTCGGAAAATAGCGCGCGACCCTGAGCGCGGTATCGGTGTACTCGAATCCGTGCGCGAAGATGAGGTTGAAGCCGCGCGAGCCGAAATCGCGAAAGGCGTCCTCGAAATCCGCCGGCGAGGTGGTTTGCACCAGGGCGGTCTCGGCGCCGAGCTTTTTCTTGATTAGCTGAAGGCCGTCGAACGCCGCCGCGTTCCATCCCGCGTCGCTTACCGGCCCGGGCGTGAGCAGCGCGACGCGAAAGCGATGCTTCTGATTGCGCGCCGACGCTTCATGCGCGCCGCCCCGCTCGCATCCGCAGATGCCGACCGCGATTGCGAGCAGGGGCAAGAGAAAAGCGAGCAAAGCGCGCCGCATCAGCGACGTTGCAGGCAGGGTCGTCAAGCCGGGCCCGGTCTCCGGGCCACTACGGCGTGCCGCTTCGTGATTCATCCGCGATGCGACGCGTCTTCGACTCTGGTGCGCGGGCTTATCGCGCGGTAACTCGGACGTTCGCGCAGCCGCGCGAGATAATCTTTCACCCGCGGAAACTCGTCGAGGTTCATCGCGTCCACCTCAAGCACCATCGCAAGCGGCATCATCGCGGTGTCAGCGAGCGAAAACGCTCCGCACACGTATCCGTCCACGCCCGCATTCGAGAGTATCCGCTCGATAAACGAAAGGTCGCGCTTGCGCAGGCCCTCGCGTCCCTTTTCCATCCGCTCCTGATCGCGTTTATCCGGCGGGCTCCAGTACGGCATCCAGATGAGCGGCAGGTCGCCGCCAAGAATCGCCTCGTCGGCGAATTGCTCGACCTCGCGCACTCGCGCGCGGGCCAGGATGTCCTTCGGCATCAACGGCGGCGCGGGATAGCGCTCCTCCAGGTATTCGCCGATCACGGTGGAATCGAAAACGGTCGCGCCGTCGTCGTCGATATAGGGGACCTTGGCGAGAGGATGCTTCGCGAGCATCTCGGGCGGCTTCTTCCAGAGATTTCCAGGCGGCAGATTTTCGATCCGGTAGGCGAGGCCTTTTTCCTCGAGCACGACTTTCGTCTTGGAGGCGTGCGTGGAGCGGAGGGTGCCCCACGGATAATCACGCTCAGTCGTGTACAGCACTATCATCGCGATCTCTCCTTGCTCATGCCCGTAATCCTGAGACCTTAGCATCACCGAGGCGCCGACGGTCAAAGGCACGGCTTGGGTGCGTGTGCCCGCCATTCACCTATCGGCATCTGTTATGCTGGGACAAGGATGGCTCGCGTACAAGCAGTGGAGTCCGGCTTTGCGCGCCTGCTCGGAAGCCTTGAGGAAAAGCTCGGCGACCGCCGGCTGGCGAAACGCGCACGCGCGCTTGCGCGCACGCATGCCGCCGACGAGCAGCTTGCGCTTGCCTCGATAATCAGGCTCGCCGAAGAATCGCCCCTGGACGCCGCCGAGATTCTCGGTCGGGACAAAGACGCCCGCGCGCTGGTCTCCTGCCTCGGAGCGTCCGAAGTGGTTGCGACCGAACTCAGCGCGGCGGGTCCCGGATGGCGTCCCGTCTTTGAGGACGCGCTCAGCCAGACGGCGGACACGCTGGTCTCGGAGATGCGATGCGATCTGGCGGGCGCAAACGATCGCCAGCAGGCGACAGCGGCGCTCTCCGCATTCAAGCGCCGGATGTTTCTCCGGATCGCGATAGCCGACCTGACCGGCGCGTTCGACGTAAACGCGACCATGACGATGATGTCGCGGCTGGCCGACGAATGTATCCGCGCGGCATTCGGAGCGGCCAGGCGGCTCAGCGGAGCGAAGGCGGGCGAAATCGACCGCTTTTGCGTTCTCGCGATGGGAAAGCTGGGCGCGGGCGAACTCAACCTCAGCTCCGATATCGATCTCGTCTACATCAACGACGGCCCCGGTTCGGGCGATGGCGCGGTTGCCGCTGCACGATGCGCTGAGCTGCTTACCGAGCTTCTGTCGGCGGGGTGCTTCCGGATCGATATGCGGCTTCGGCCGGGCGGGCGGAGTTCTCCGCTGGTGGTCACGCTTAGCGGCGCGCTCAGCTTTTATCAGAGCCTCGGCCAGACGTGGGAGCGGGCGGCGCTGCTTCGCGCGAGACCGGTTGCAGGCGCGCTCGACGTGGGCGCGCGGATGCTCGCGGAACTCGAACCGTTCATCTACCGCCGCTACCTCGATTTCGAGACGCTCGGCCAGTTGCGCGCGATGAAGCATCAGATAGAAGCCGAGCTGCGCCTGCCCGAGATGGTGCGCCGCAACATCAAGCTCGGCTACGGCGGAATCCGCGAACTCGAATTCATCGTTCAGGCGCTGACGCTGATATATGGCGGGCGCGATCCGCGTATCAGGACCCGCAAAACCATCGACGCGCTTGAGCGCTTGGCGTCCTACGGCTATCTGCCGAAAACCCGCGCCGACGGGCTTGCCGACGCATATCTGTTCCTTAGAAACGTCGAGCACAAGCTGCAGGTCGCGGCCGGTCTCCAGACCCATTCGCTGCCCGAGGGCGCCGAAGGGATGCGCGCGCTTGCGATACGGCTCGGGATGGGCGGCAGCCAGCAATCGCTCGCTCGGCTAAGGAACGGGCTCTCGCGACGGCGCGAACTGGTCGCGAAGCAATTTCGCGAGACGCTTGCCGGCGGCGCGATCGCGCATGAGAGGCGAGTGTCGGCTGAAGCCGAAGCGGCGTGGCGGCTTGCGCTCGAACCGGCAGTCGCGGCCCCCGCGCTCAAGTCGCTCGGCTTTGCCGCGCCAGAGGAGAGCGTCGCCCATCTGGAGTTGCTCGCGCGCGGGCCGGCTCACACGCCGGCGAGCCTGCGCCGAAGCGAACTGCTGGTCCGGCTCGGGCCGGTCTTGCTGGACGAGATCGCGGGCCTGCCCGATCCTGACCTGGCGCTGCGAAACCTTGCCGCGTTTATCTCGGCGGTGGGAGCGCGCACCTCGTTCCTTGCGCTTCTCGAACAGCATCCGGCGACCCGGCGCGTGCTGCTTCGGTTGTTCGCGTCGAGCAGCTATCTGTCGGGGCTTTTCATCCGCCACCCCGAGATGCTCGATACCCTGGTACGCTCCGATCTTGCGCAGTCGCGGCGAAACCCCGAGGCGCTTGCCGGAGAACTGTCGGAGCTGGTTTCGGCCTGCCCCGACTTCGAAAGCCGTCTCGACGCGATTCGCACCTTCCGTCATCAGGAGTTTCTGCGTATCGCGATTGCCGACCTCGCCGGCGATCTTAAGCATCACGAGGTCGAAGCGGAACTGACGGTGCTTGCGGAGACCGTTCTACGCGAGGCCCTAAAGCTCGCGCGCGCGGAAGTGGGCGCGCGGTTTCCGATACCCGGCGCTCTCGCGCTCGCGTGTATCGCGATGGGCCGGCTGGGCGCGGCCGAGATGGCGTACAATTCCGACCTCGACCTGATTTTCGTCTACGAGGGGGGCGAAGATGCGACTCCGGGCGGCCATGAGCTTTCCGCACGGATTGCCCAGAAACTGATCGCGGTGCTGGAAACCCGCACCCGCGAGGGCTACGCCTACAAGCTCGATCTCAGGCTTCGCCCGTCGGGCAACCAGGGGGTCCTAGTCACGTCGCTCGAGGGCTTTCGCGAGTATCATCGCCGGAGCTCCGCGGTATGGGAGCGCCAGGCGCTGGTACGCGCGCGGGTGGTCGCGGGCGATGAGAATCTCGGCGCAAAGGTCGAAGCCGCACGCCAGGAATTCGTCTTCGGACGCGGGCTAAGCCCGGACGAAGTCGAGGAGATACGGCTCATGCGCGAGCGGATGGAGCGCGAGATCGGCGCCGAGGACAAGAGCCGACTCAACCTCAAGCAGGGACGCGGCGGGCTGGTCGACGTGGAATTCGTCGCGCAGATGATGGCGCTCGCGCACGGATGGGAGCATCCCGAACTGCGCAGGCGTTCGACGCTCGAGCTCATCCGCGCGCTCGGCTCTCTCGGACTGCTCAGCAAATCCGACGAGAAGTCGCTCGAAGAAGGCTACGAGTTTCTCTCGCTGCTCGAGAACCGGCTTCGGATCGAGAGCGATCAGGCGGCGTGGGCGCTGCCCACCGACCCGGCGGCGCTGATGCCGCTTGCGCGGCGGATGGGCTATCGCGGCAGGGGAGCGCCGAAGTTTTTGCTCGGCGATGTCGCGGCGCGCCGGGAAGCGATCCGGCGCGCCTTCGAGCGATGCTTCCAGGCCGAACGCGCGCATGCGCGCTGAAAGCGTCACATCATGTTCACCTGTATGCCCGCCACGAAATTGAACGGTGGCGAGGGAAAGCCGAATACCGCCGAGTACTGGCGGTCGAAGAGGTTCTGCATGCGTACGAATCCCTGCTCGTCCGCGATTGACCCCCATGACGCCCCCATGTCGTACGCGGTGGTTAGGTCGAAAAGATTGTAAGCGTGGTGAAGCGCGATCGTGCCCAGTGGCGTGATGTCGTAGCGTGAGCCGAGGTAGTAATAGCCAAGGCTTATCGTGGTCTTGTCGGTTGGACGAAGCAGCCCTTTGCCTACGTACTGCAGCAGCGCGAACGCCGAGTGCTTCGGCACCCGCAGCGGACGGTTGTTAAGCGACGGCGAGACGTGCGTTTCGTCGATATACGTGAAATATCCACTCAGCGTCAGGCCGTAAAAAGGCCCCACCGACGGGACCAGTTCCACGCCCTGCGCGTCGACCCGCTCCGCATTGCCCGCCAACGCGCCGTCCGGGCACGAGGACGAGAACCGGCACGGGACCGAGACGATCATGTTATGTACCCGGCGCGAGAAATAGGTCCCGGTGAATGAGCCCCACTCGGTCAACTGCTCGGTGAACCCGCCGTCGTACTCGCTGGAAAGCTCCGGAGTCAGATTGGGATTGCCGTAGCCGGGAAAGTAAAGCTCGTCGAACGAAGGGGCGCGAAATCCCTCGGCGTAGCTGCCCCTGAACGTCAGGCCGTATCTCGGAAGCGGAAGCGCGACTGACCACGACGAGCTTTCCTCCTTGCCGAACTGGCTGTTTCCGTCAACGCGAAAGCCGCCGGTCGCCAGTATCAGGCCCTTGAAAAAGCTTCCTTCCTGCTCGTAGTAGCCCGCGTATTGCTGTTGGCTTGCTTTGAAGAAGGTGTTGGACGGCGGGAACCCAGGGTACGTGAACGCGCTGAGCGAGTTCGCCCGCAGGTCCCGGAAGTCGAAACCCGCGACCGAGTGCCATCCGGGCGCGATCGTATAGACCGCCTGGGCGCTCGTTCCCCCCATCTCGTCCGGGACATGGTCGCGCTCGTAACTCGGATCGCCGGGGTACGGATAGGCGTTCAGCCGCACGTCGTTGCGGACGAACCATGCGTTCACGTGAGTGACGAGCCGATCGGAAAACCGATGATCGATCTCGCCGTTGAAAAGCATGAAGGCGTTGCGCTGATGGGCGTTAGGATCGAGCGCGGAGCCGGCGGCGACGGCCAAATCCGGCAGTCCCACCTCGGCGTTGTAGAAGCGGGCGAATCCACGAATCGTCGTGTCGGGTGTCAGGTCGTAGTCGAGCCTGCCAGCGCCCGCGAGGTTGTCGCTGTAGTCGTTCTTCGCCCTGAATCCATCGGTGGAAAAGTACTGAAGCGCCCCCGAATAATGAAGCTTACCCTGCTGGCCGGCGAGCGTGGACACCTGGCGCTCGGTGGCGTCGTTTCCCCCCTCGGAGAGAAAACTCGCGCGAGGTGCGCCTTCGCCCTCCTGGGTGATCAGATTTATCGCCCCGCCGATTGCCTGCGTGCCGTAAAGCGAACCGCCGGCTCCGCGCAGGACTTCCAGGCGGTCCAGACCGTCGGTCGTGAGGTTTGCGAGATCGAAGCTACCGCTTGAGCCGGTGTTGAGCTCGACTCCGTCCACCATTACCAGCGTCTCTGCGGCGGTAGTGCCGCGAATCGAGGCTTCGGTAAGCGACCCCGGCGAGCCGCTCTGCGTGACGACTATGCCCGGCACCTCGCTCAACGCGTTGCCAACCGTCTGGATCTTCTGCGCGTCGATTTGGTCCTTGGTGAGCACCGTAACAGTGGTGCCGATCTGACTTATCGGTTGCGGAATCCGGGTCGCGGTCACGACGATCGGGGCAAGCTTTTGTTCCGTTTTCCTGTGCCCGGCTTTCGATGAATGAGACCGGGCCGCCGGCTCGTGCGACTGTTTTTCGGTGTGCCGCAAAGCCGCTCTGCCGGGGCCTCCGGCTGACGGTTCGGTCGCCGCGGCATGGTGGGTGGCCGCAAAAGATGTGACGGCCACGACGACGAGAAAAATCCGGAATCGCTTCATTCACTCCCTCCGCGTGGGCGCGTCGGCACGCTCGCGCGGGAAGAGCGGGGCGTTACGAACCGGCAAAGGCAAAACGCCCGGCCCTTCGCTGCGAAGGAACGGGCGTCAGGATAGGCATGCCTGAGGCCCACCCTCCCCGCGGAAGGCGGACAGCGCAAATCACCCGGCCGGTCTCCTGGCTTGGGGTTCGTCCTCGGGCCCGCCTTCCCGCTCAAAAGCGGTGGCCGCGTCGTGGGCCGTTGTCCCCCCACACAGTTGCGGGGCAGCGCCGGATTTTCACCGGCTTCCCGTCCACCGAGTGTGCGGAGTTAGTTATCCCGCGCGCCGAGGATAGTCAATGCGCCGCGGCCGGGAGCGTTTGCGGCCGCGCTTGCGGGGCGAGGTTCGCCGCCGGGGAGGCCAGGTTTATCGCGGGCGGGGAGAGGGAACTACGTTGGGAGAGCCCGCCGCGGCGGACTCTCCCGCGAGGAAAAGCGTCAGGCCGAGGCGGCCTTGCGAGCGGCCTTCAAGACCGCTTCGTAATCCGGCTGGTTGGCGACTTCCTTGACGTACTCGACATGGGTGACGTTATCGTTCTTGTCGAGGACGAACACGGCGCGAGCGAGGAGGCCGTTTTCCTTCATCACCACGCCATATTTCTCTCCAAAGTCACGATCCTTGTAATCCGAAAGCATCGTCACCTTGTCGACGCCCGCCGCGCCGCACCATCGTGCCTGCGCGAACGGCAGGTCCATCGAGATGGTCAGGATTTCGACACCGCCGGGAAGTTTTGCCGCTTCCTCATTGAAGCGCCGCGTCTCCGCGTCGCACACCGGCGTGTCGAGCGAGGGCACCGCGCTTATGATTTTTACCTTGCCCTTGAACTGATCGAGCGTAACCGGGGCGAGCCCCTTGCCAATCGCGTTGAAGGACGGAGCCTTCTTCCCCGGTTTAATCTCCGGTCCCACCAGCGTAAGCGGGTTGCCGCGCATCGTAACTGCGCCTTTGCGTTCTTCGGCCATCGATAAAATCTCCCTGTTGGAGGTTGGAAAAATAGAAAAACTGACGACTCAGACTCTAGTCGCAGCGCTCGGTCGCGTAAACAAGCAATGCGCCAACCTGAGCGGGCGGATGCGGCGGCAGCGAAAGCGTGATTATGCTTGCGGTTTCGAGAAACGGGATCTTCGATCCGCTTCCATCCCGTCGGCCTCGTCGCGCGGCGGCCGGGGCGGCATGTTCTTCGACCACTCCTTGGTGTAGTCGAACTGTTCCCACGAACTGTCGTTCGGATCCCATACGTAGGGCAGCTTCACGATCTCGCCCGGCGTTCTGATGGTTTCGAACGCGCCGAGCGCGTCGCGAACGATCGCGCGCTGAAGCTCGCGGTCGTTCGGCTTGCCGGTCTGATGGCCGAGCGGAAAATTCAGGAACACGGCGCGCGGCGGCTTGACCGCCTGCGTGATATCGAGCGCCGAGGTCATGCATAGCGTCGGGATATCGGCCTCTTCAACCATCCGTGAAATCAGTCCAACGGACTGATGGCAGACGGGTCAGGCAGGCACCAGGTAAAAGGCGTCGACGTGGGCGCGCTTGAGTTCGTCGGCGATCTGCGGGGCCAGTTCCTCACGCACCTTGCGCGAGGAGTAGATTCCCCCCATGAAGCTGAAGGCCGGGTCGCACAACTCGCCGATCACGCCTTCACGCTCGAATTCGCGCATCCGCTCCAGCGGAAAGACGCAGTTGGGATCTTTCTTCGCGTCGCCGGTCGGATAGCCGAAGTGCCATACGTCCAGGTCCTCGGGTCGCGCGTCCTTGGGAATCCTGCGATACGATGCGTCTTCGCGGTGGAACCGGGGCTGGTCGCGGTAGACGATTCCGCCCGAACTCATGAGAGCGACCTTGCACTGGGAGAGCGGCTTTCGAAGCGGCGTCCACGGGACGGTCTCGTTGACCACCCATCGATACGGCGCGTAGTCGCTGTACAGTTCGCGGGTTCTCGGAATGTAATCGATAGGCATTTCGCTTTTCGCTCTCCTTCAAATCGGGTTAGCGCTCAAGAGTATAGCGCATCTGGCAGGATGCGGAAAAATGATCGTTTCTCATTCGATTATCAAGCATAGTAGCCGATGATCGCGGTTTGGGGAGGATGTGGGGA
>JAKAVC010000073.1 GCA_021817345.1 Deltaproteobacteria bacterium
GGCCTACATCGCAATCGGCTATTTCCGCCAGCGCACCATCAAGGGCGAGACCGGCTCGTCCGTGATGCCGCACAAGATAAATCCGATCGATTTCGAGAACGCCGAAGGGAACCTCGGAGTCGCCGATGCGCTCTTCGAGCATCTGGCAGAGAAGCTTCCGGTCTCGCGATGGCAACGCGATCTTTCCGACAGCACCGCGATGCGCGCGATTGGCCCTGCCTTCGGCCATGCGATTGTCGCGCTTGCCTCGATAGAGCGCGGACTCGACAAGGTCGAGGTCAACGAGAAGCGAATCGACGAGGACCTCGACGCCGAAGAGGCGTGGGAAGTGCTGGCCGAGGCGATCCAGACCCTGATGCGCCGCCACGGACTGCCCCGTCCGTATGAAACCTTGAAGGAGTTGACCCGCGGCCGCTCGGTGGACCGCGCGGCGATCCAAAGTTTTATCGATTCGCTTCCGCTCAAGAACGGCGCCAAGGAAAGGCTGAAAAAATCTTCACCCCGGACCTATATCGGCCTTGCGCCGGAACTGGTCGAGCGTTTCGCGCCCCGCCCGGAGCATGAACGGCGGGCGCGGGCTCGATAGAAATGCGGTGTGAACAAATGTTCCGGCTTTGTGGATAATGGAGGCGCGGGTCCGTTTCCCGCCGCCTTGGGGTAAGATAGTTCAAGAAGCATCCCGCAAGCCAACCATCTGGAGTAGCAAACGTGGAGAACACTCCTTCGAAACTTGATATGTTTTACGAGGGCAAGGCGAAGAAGCTCTACGCCACCTCCGATCCTGACCTGATAATCCAGTACTTCAAGGACGACGCGACCGCCTTCAACGCGCAGAAACGCGGCACGATCGAGGAAAAGGGCGTCGTCAACAATCGGATGTCGGAGCTGTTTTTTACCCTGCTCGAGCGCGAGGGCGTTCCGACCCATTTCGTGCGCCGCCTCGACGACCGCCAGATGCTGTGCCGGCGGCTCGACATCATCCCGGTCGAGACCGTCGTGCGCAATATCGTCGCCGGCTCGCTCGCGAAGCGGCTCGGACGCCAGGAAGGCGAGGAGCTGAAGAAGCCCTTCGTTGAGTACTATTACAAGTCCGACCCGCTCGGCGATCCGCTAATCTATCCCGAGCATGCGATCGCCTTCGGATGGGCGAGCGAGCAGGAGCTTGACACCATCCACGAGATGGCGCTTCGGATTAACACGATCCTGCGCCGCTTTCTCGACGAGCGCGGCGTGATCCTGGTCGATTTCAAGCTCGAGTTCGGGCGCCATCACGGGAAGATCCTCCTTGGCGACGAGATCTGCCCCGACACCTGCCGGTTCTGGGACAAGACGACGCGCCAGAAGCTCGACAAGGACCGCTTCCGCCGCGATCTCGGCGGCGTGGAAGAGGCCTACCACGAGATGCTCCGGCGCGTGGAGGACTGAGTCCGCGCCGGGCGCCGGCGAATCAGGGACCGCAAGGCAGAGAGGTACGGCTTGCTGGTAAAGGTGTTCGTAACTCCCCGCAGGGACATTCTCGATCCCCAGGGCCGGGCGGTTGAACAATCGCTCAAGAGCCTTGGCTTCAAAAACGTCTCCGACGTCCGTATCGGCAAGTACGTGACGCTCAACGTCGAGGCGTCCTCGCCCGAGCAGGCGCGCGCCGAAGCGGCCCGGATGTGCGAGCAGTTGCTCGCCAACCCGGTTATCGAGGATTACCGGTTCGAGGTCGAGAACTCGTGAAGTGGGGAGTTATCCGTTTCCCGGGCTCGCTCGACGACGGCGACGCGCTGTGGGCGCTCGGCGAAGTGATGGGCCAGGAGGCGCGCGCGCTCTGGCACAAGGACGAGACGCTCGGCGGCGCCGAGTGCGTCGTCCTGCCGGGAGGGTTCAGCTACGGCGATTACCTGCGATGCGGCGCGATTGCGCGCTTCTCGCCGATCATGCGGGCGGTCGCGCGTTTTGCCGCGGAAGGCGGACTGGTCATCGGCATCTGCAACGGTTTTCAGATTCTTTGCGAAGCCCATCTGCTGCCCGGCGCGCTGACCCGCAACCGCTCGCTCTCCTTTATCTGCCAGCCCGTCACCGTGCGAGTCGAGAACGCGGCGACGCCGTTCACCTGCGCGGCTCGCACGGGCGACTTGCTCCGATTGCCGATCAAGCACGGCGAGGGCCGCTACGTCGCGCCCGAGGCGGAACTTGACGCGATGGAGCGGCGCGGGCAGGTGCTCCTGCGCTACGTTGACCCTCGCGGCGAGGCGAGCGACGCGGCGAATCCAAACGGCTCGATGCGCTCGATTGCGGGGGTCGCGAACGAGCGGTTCAACGTATTCGGCCTGATGCCTCATCCGGAGCACGCGGTCGAGCGCGCGCTCTTCGGCCAGGACGGTCTCAAGCTGTTCGAATCGATTGTTCTTTCGAGGTCGTCCTCGCGGTTGGGTGAGGAGAGCGCGGCGCGATGAGCGGGATTGCCGTATCTCTTGCGGGCGAGCCCGCGGTTGACGCGGAACTTGCTCGGGCGCACGGGCTTTCGCCCGACGAATTCGCGCTTGTACAGAAGCTTCTCGGGCGCATGCCGACCTTCACGGAGCTGGGCGTGTTCTCGGTGATGTGGTCGGAGCACTGCTCGTACAAGTCGTCGCGGGTTTATCTGAAGACCCTGCCGTCGCGCGGCGAGATGGTGGTCGCGGAGCAGGGCGAGAACGCGGGCGCAATCGACGTCGGCGACGGATGGGTCGCGGTCTTCAAGATCGAAAGCCACAATCATCCCTCCTTCGTCGAGCCGTATCAGGGCGCCGCGACCGGCGTGGGTGGAATCCTGCGCGACATTTTCACGATGGGGGCGCGGCCGATCGCGAGCATGGACTCGCTCAAGTTCGGCTCCTTCGAGCATCCGCGCACCCGCTACCTGCTCGGCGGCGTGGTCGCGGGAATCGGCGGCTACGGCAACTGCGTTGGCGTTCCAACCGTCGCCGGCGAGGCGATGTTCGACGCGGCCTACAACAACAATATTCTCGTCAACGCTTTCTGCCTCGGCCTTGCCCGCAAGGGCGAACTGATGAGCGCGCGGGCGCGCGGCGTGGGAAATCCGGTCCTCTATGTCGGTTCGGCAACCGGGCGCGACGGAATCCACGGCGCGAGCCTGCTCGCCTCGGCTGAGTTCGACGCATCCAGCCAGAGCAAGCGGCCGACCGTCCAGGTCGGCGACCCGTTCACCGAAAAGCTGCTGATCGAGGCCTGCCTCGAGGCCGCTCGCTCGGGCGCGATCGTCGCGATTCAGGACATGGGCGCCGCGGGGCTTACGTCGTCGTCGAGCGAGATGGCGGCGCGCGGCGGGCTCGGAATCGAACTCGATCTCGACAGGATCCCGCTGCGCCAGTCCGGGCTTACGCCCTACGAGATGCTGCTTTCCGAATCGCAGGAGCGGATGCTGCTGGTTGCCGAGCGCGGCCGCGAGGCGGAGCTCCAGGCGATCTTCGCAAAGTGGGACCTGCACGCGGCCGTGGTCGGAAAGATAACGGACGACGGGCGATGGCGCGCGCGTTACCGGGGAAAAATCGTCGCCGATATTCCGGTCAGGGCGCTTGCCGACGAGGCGCCGGTTTACCGGCGTCCGGCCGCGCCGCCTGTGAAACCGCCCGAGCGGCCCGTTCCACTGCGCGCCCATCCCGCGCCCCGCGCGGCGCTTCGCGCGCTGCTCGGCAATCCCAACGTCGCTTCCAAGCGATGGATTTATCGCCAGTACGACTCGCTCGTGCTGAGCAACACGGTTGTTGGCCCGGGCAGCGACGCGGCGGTGCTCAGGATCAAGGGAAGCAGGCGCGGGCTTGCGCTCAAGGTCGATTCGAACCCGCGCGCCTGCGCGCTCGACCCCTACCTTGGCGCGGTTTCGACGGTGTGCGAGGCGGTCCGCAACGTGGCATGCGCGGGAGCGCGTCCGGCCGGTATCACCAACTGTCTGAACTACGGGAATCCCGAACGCCCGGAGATCATGTGGCAATTCGCGCGCGGAATCGAAGGGCTTCGCGACGCGGCGCTTGCCTTCGGGCTGCCGGTCGTGAGCGGAAACGTGAGCTTCTACAACGAGACCGAAGGCCATGCGATCCCGCCGACTCCGACGATCGCGGTGCTTGGCGTGATGGACGACGTATCGCGGCGCGTTACGCAGTTCTTCAAGGCGCCCGGCGACCTGATTCTGATGGTCCGCAGCGGGGCGCCGTCGCTCGCCGCGAGCGAGTACGAGGCGATGTTCGGCGCGTCGGCGCCGGGGCTTTCTCCGATCGAGCTCGGACGCGAGAAAAAGTTGGTCGACGGCCTTGTTGTGGCCGCTGGATCGGCGCTGATAAGATCGGCTCACGACGTCTCCGAGGGCGGGCTTGCCGTCGCAATCGCGGAGGCGTGCTTTAACCAGGAGCTTCCGATGGGAGCCGCGCTCGACGGCGTTGATGCGGCGAACCCGTCGGAACTGTTCGGCGAGGGTCCCTCGACGGTAATCATCACGGCCAAACAGGGCGATCTTTCCAGCCTGTCGCGGATATTCACCGACGCGGGGCTTGAATGTCGCGTGCTCGGCGGCGTCATTGCCGAGCCGCGGCTTAGGATTGGAAGCGCGCTCGACGAAGACGTTCGCGAACTGGCCGGCATCTACGAGGGATCTCTGCCAGGGAGGCTTCAGGGCGATGACTCGTAACGACGACCTGGAACTGGTGGTCGAGGAGTCGAACCTGGACGCATTTCACGAGGAATGCGGCGTCTTCGGCGTCTACGGGCATCCCGAAGCGGCGAACCTGGTTTACCTGGGCCTTTACGCCCTGCAGCATCGCGGCCAGGAATCGGCCGGCATCGTGTCCTCCAACCGCAAGTCGCTGATCGCGCATCGCGGAATGGGCCTGGTCGCGGACATTTTCGACAGCTCGATAATCAATCGCCTCGAAGGCACGAGCGCGATCGGCCACAACCGCTATTCGACGCAGGGTTCGACCACGATAAAGAACTGCCAGCCGCTGGTGGTCGAGTACGCGCGCGGCGGTATCGCGCTTGCCCATAACGGCAACCTGGTAAATTTCGCCGAACTGCGCCGCCAACTGGAGAACCGCGGTTCGATTTTCCAGTCCTCCTCGGACAGCGAAGTGATCATTCACCTGATCGCGGCTTCGCAGGCGCCGACCGTTGCCGAGCGGGTGGTCGAGGCGCTCGCGCAGATAAAGGGCGCGTACTCGCTGGTGGTGCTGACCGAGAACGAGATGATCGCGGTGCGCGACCCGTTCGGGTTCAGGCCGCTCGTGCTCGGCAAGCTCAACGACGCGGTCATCGTCGCGTCGGAGACCTGCGCACTGGATCTCGTGCGCGCCGAATACATCCGCGAGATCGAGCCGGGCGAGGTGATAGTCGCGAGCGAAGCCGGAATACGCTCGTTCAAGCCGTTCGTACCGACGTCGCCGCGGCGATGCATCTTCGAGTACGTGTACTTCGCGCGTCCCGACAGCCTCTTGTTCGGACGCAACGTTTACCAGGTGCGAAAACAGCAGGGCAAAGCGCTTGCGCGCGAATGCCCGGCCGACGCGGACATCGTCGTTCCGGTGCCCGACTCGGGGAACGCGGCGGCGCTCGGCTATGCGGAGGAATCCGGCCTGCCGTTCGAGATGGCGCTGGTGCGAAGCCATTACGTGGGCCGCACGTTTATCGAGCCGCGCCAGTCGATCCGCCATTTCGGCGTTAAGTTGAAATTCAACCCGGTCAGCGAACTGCTGCGCGACAGGCGCGTGGTCCTGATCGAGGACTCGCTGGTGCGCGGGACGACGCTGCGCAAGGTGATCCCGATGCTGAGGCAGGCGGGCGCGCGCGAAGTCCATATGCGGATCGCGGCGCCGCCGACCACCCATTCGTGCTTTTACGGAATCGACACGCCCACCCGCGAGGAGCTTCTCGCCTCGACGCATTCAATCGACGAGATCCGGCGATTCATCACGGCGGACTCGCTCGGGTATCTGAGCTGGAAGGGGCTGTACTCGTTCCTCGACGCGGAGCGCAACGGCGCACGCGGTTTCTGCGACGCGTGCTTTACCGGCGAATATCCGATCGATATTCCGCGCGAGCGCGTCGCGCATCAGTTGCGGCTTTTCGACGCATCGGAGCGCGCAAACGCCGACGAAGCGCGCCGCTAGCGCGCCGAGGCAGCGCTCAGCGGATGAAGAATCGGCACCGGCTTCGCTCTCGCGAAGCTGTCCGAGATCCTTCGACTCCGCGCGCGGACTCGCGTCGCTCAGGATGACGGAAAAGAAGCCGCGCTGAAGAGGTTGTCGGTTCACTCCCGCGCCTGACGCAGATTGAGCCATCTGAGCGCCGCGAACATCGCAAGCGCCGCGATTACTATCACCGCCGCGACCGGCTGCGCCGCCGCGAGCCCGAAACTCTCGAACCGGTCGTAAATCAGGACCGGCGCCGTCATCGGGTAATACGCCAGCACCACCACCGCGCCGAACTCCGAAAGCGCCCGCGCCCACATCATTACCGCGCCCGACACGAGCGAGCCCCGCGCAAGCGGCATCGTCACGCCGAAAAACGCGGACCACGGACCCTGCCCCAGGGTCCGCGCGACGCTTTCAAGCCGCGGATCGACCGCGCGAAAACCGTCGCGCGCGGCGTTGATTAAAAACGGCGCGCTGACGAACAGCATCGCGATCACGATTCCAGGCGTCGCGCCCGCGAAGCGGATGCCGAGCGCGCCGAACGCGTCGCCGACGAAAAACCGCCGCCCGAACACGAACAAGAGCGCGATCCCGGCTATGGGATGCGGAATCACGACCGGAAGATCGATCAGGCCCTCGAGCAGCGCCTTGGCTGGAAAATCGTGGCGCGCGAGCAAAAATCCCAGCGGAATCCCGACGAGCGCGCCGAGCAGCGTTGCCCACGTCGCCGCGGCGACGCTGGTCCAGATGGCGGCCAGGACCCGCGGATCGATGAAAGCCCGCGCAAGTCCCCGGGAGTTCGAGGTGACGACCAGCTTGAGCAGCGGCCCCGCAAGGAACATCAGCGCAAGCCCCGCCGCGACCGAGAACAGCGCGGTCCGGCTGGTCATCGTTCGGGCGGGCGGAGAAGCGAGACTCGTCACCGAAGCGCAACCTTGACCGCCTTGACCATCCGGTCGAGCGGAAGACGGGAGGCCAGAATACAGACGAAGCCGCCGTCCGGCATCCGCGTGTAGCACAGGCTGTAACCGCGATAGCGATAGAAGATGTGGCCGTTCAGAGCTTCGGCCTGGCCCGCGGGCGCAGAGGCGTTGCCGGCCTTGAAGCGCGTGCACAGGATCGAGTTCCGCGCGCCGCGATAGAACGTATAGGTGACCTTCCGTCCGTCGGGAAGCCTGTCCAGCCGTCCGCCCGCGAGATTAAACCCGCTCGCGCTGAAGTTCCAGATGAAGCCGGGCATCCTTGCCCGCGCATAGGCGGCGGAGAGCACGGCGGGCGAATCGGAGGGCATGTTGGGTTCGAATTCCCGCTGGAAACGATCGAACGCCGCGATTGCAACGTCAAAGTCAGCGTCGCGGGTCGGTGCGCTCGCCTCGACGGGAGGGCGGTGCGGCAAAAACCGCCGGGTGCTTACGAAGACGATCGCAAGCGCAGCCGCGAGCGCGAGGCCGGTCCATAGCACGGGCCGCCCGAGAAGACGGCGGACCTGGTGTGCAGCAGGGTGGCCCGCGCTTTGCGTCTCTTCCTCGGCCGCGGCGCGGTCGAGCGCTTCGAGCAATTGGCGGCGCATCGCATCCGGCATCGCCCGCATCTCGATATGCTCGCGGAGCAGGCTTTTGAGCGCGCGCTCGTCGTCGAGTTTTGCGCGGCATCCGAGGCACTGGCGCAGATGCTGTTCGGCGTCGAGCAGGTCGGCCGGGCTCAGCTCTCCGTCGGCGTGGGCGGAAAGAAAATTCTCGATGTACTCGACGCAGTTCACCGGCTTGACGCCCGTTCAGCGGCACTTGTCAGGCCGCGAGGCTTGCCCCGAAGTCCCCGTGGCCGGATGAAGTATCGATATCGTGCAGTAGGCTTGCGGTCCGCGGGAGTCAAGAACCTATTGCCTCCTGTTCCTTGCGAATTCGCGCAGCGCCTTGCGCATCATGGCCCGCGCGCGGGAAATGCGCGACTTCACCGTACCGACCGGGATGGCGAGCGCGGCGGAAACTTCCTGGTAATTCATCTCCTGCACGTCGACCAGAAGCAGCGCGGAACGGAATTCCTCGGGCAGCGCGTCGAGCGCGCGTTCGACCTCGGGCTCGACCGCGCGATTGTCGGCGAGCGCCTCGGGATTGCTCTGCGCAGGATCGCGCGCAAAGCTTTGCGCCTCGATACGGGCGGAAAATTCCTCCTCCGAGGCGGCGACCTGCTCGCGCGAGTTGCGCCGATAGCCGTTGCGGAAGGTGTTGAACAATATCGTCATCAGCCAGGCGCGGCAGTTGGTTCCGGGCGTGAACTGATGGAAGAACCGGTATGCGCGCAGCACCGTGTCCTGGACCAGATCGTTCGCGTCGTCGGGGCCGCGCACGAGCCGGAGCGCGGTCGCGTAGAGCGAGTCGAGATGGGGCAGCGCTTCGCGTTCGAACAGCGCTCGCTTTGCCTGCCCGCTGTCGCTCTTTTCCGGCATATGGAGAGCTTACCAACATATCATCCCCGTCAAGTAGGATCGCCCTATTGACTACAATCGCCGCGACCCGGTGCGCGGTTCCCGACGGGGCGTTTTTTTTTCGCGATTCATCGCCGCAGGTGCGAAAATTGCCCGGATTGCGGCCGCGCGCGAAAATTCCGGGAACCGTCGGGCGGCGAGACCGGTTTTCACGCCTGAGGGCGGATAGTAGACTCGCTCAATATCCGCTCTCCAAACATGTTTCAGCCGGGGAAGTGTCGCCGTCGGAAGGAGGATCTCGTGAAGAAATCCATTGCAAACGCCGCGATTCTGGCGACCGCCGTCGCACTGATGTTCGCCGGAAGCACCGCGATGGCGGGCGAGCAGGGCAATAGTGGGACGCAGGCGCAGGTCAAGTGTATAGGAGGCAATGCCTGCAAGGGCCAGAGCGCCTGCAAGACCGCGACGAGTTCGTGCAAGGGCCAGAACAGTTGCAAGGGCAAGGGCTACGTCATGACTTCGACCGTCAAGGAATGTGAGGCCAAGGGTGGCCATCCGGCGAAGTCCTGACCGCATGCTCTAATCCGCGCGGGATGCGCGCCGGCTCGGGTCGCCGGGGCCGGCGCGTATCGACTGCGCGCGCGGAGCGAATCACGCGCAATGATCTCGCGCGAAAATTTTCCCTCGCTGGGAATCGGCGTCGGACTGCGCCGCGTGCATTACGGATGGGTGCTCGAGAATCGTCCGCGCATCGACTGGTTCGAGATCATCTCGGAAAATTTCATGGCGCCGGGCGGCCGGCCTCTCGAAGTTTTGGAGGCGGTGCGCGAGAACTACCCGATCGCGATGCATGGCGTGTCGATGTCGATCGGCTCGACCGACCCGCTGCGCCGCGAGTATCTTGCGCGCCTCAAGGAGACGGCGCGGCGCTTCGAGCCCGCCTGGATATCCGACCATCTGTGCTGGACCGGCGTGGGAGGGCGTAATCTGCACGATCTCCTGCCGCTTCCGTACACCGAAGAGGCCGTGAGGCATGTCGCGCGGCGGGTCCGCGAAGTGCAGGATTTCCTCGAGCGGCCGATTCTGCTCGAGAACGTCTCAAGCTACATGGCGTATCGCATCTCGCGCATGAGCGAGTGGGAGTTTCTTGCCGCGGTGGCCGAAGAGGCCGACTGCGGCATTTTGCTCGACATCAACAATATCTTCGTCAGCGCTTTCAACCACGGCTTCGACGCGCACGCCTATATCGACGGCGTGCCGCTCGGGCGCGTGATGCAGTTCCATCTCGCGGGCCATAGCGAGCACGGCGCGTATCTTCTCGACACGCACGACCATCCGGTGCGCGACGAGGTGTGGGCGCTCTACGAGTACGCGCTGAGGCGTTTCGGGCGCGTCGCGGCGCTCGTCGAGTGGGACGACAATATCCCGGATTTTCCGGTGCTGGCGGAAACCGCGGAGCGGGCGCGTGAAATTGAAGAGAAGCTTCTCGGCGAGCGAGGCGTCAACGATGCGGTCCAAGCTGAAGGAATTGCAAAGCCTGCTCTACCGCCTGATAACCGCGCCTGAGGGTGTCGCGCAGGGTCTCGAGCGCGAAACCGCGCTGCCCGCGGGCGGACTCGGCGGGATTATCGCCGGCGACGAGCGGCTTTCGGCGCTGGCTCGCGTCGAGATTTACGCAAACATGTATTTCTATCGCATCCTCGACGCGCTGAAAGAGGATTTTCCCGCGACGCTGGCGGTAATTGGCGCCGACAATTTTCATAATCTCATAACCGACTACATTGCCGCTCATCCGCCGACGCATTACTCGATTAACGAAGCGGGGCGCTCGCTCGCCGGCTTCGTGCGCGAGCATCCGCTCGGCCGCGCGCATCCATTTCTCGCCGATCTGGCGGCGCTCGAATGGGCGGTAATCGAATCCTTCCACGCCCGGGACGCCTCCGCGCTCGACGCGGACGCGATGCGCCAAATTGCGCCTGAGAGATGGCCCGCGCTTCGCCTCGCGACGCATCCCGCGGTTCGCCTCCTCGCGCTCGCGCACCGGGTCGAGCGGGTGCTGGCCGCGGTGGAGCGGAACGAAGAATGGAGTCCGCCGGCGCGCGAGCCGTCGCCGACGCTGGTGTGGCGAAACCGATCGATGGTCTTTTATCGGGTGCTCGAAGCTCCCGAGTTCGAGGCGCTCGACGCGGCGCACTCGGGCGCGACGTTTGCCGAGATATGCGGGCGGTTCGCCGCGGCGGCGACGGCGGGAGACGCGGCTTCGGAAATCAACCGAAATCTTTCCCGATGGCTTGGCGACGGACTGCTGATTCTCGGCGGCGCCTGATGGGCGTGCGGGCGGCGATTCGCCGAGCGGCTTTGCGTGGCGGCGGCAGCCTGGGCTACGCTCGCGCAGGGGAGCTCTTGAGCCTGAAGCCGAAAGGGATGGTCGATTGCCTTCGCCCGGTATCGCGATAGAGAGGCCGAAAGGCCGCGCAGCGCTCGAAGAGTTCGCCCGCCTTCCGTACTATATCTACAACCGCCGTGACGCCTGGTGGCCGCCCGACATCCTGAACGAGGTTGACCTGCTCGCGGGACGAAGTCCGCTCTCGCCGCATATCGAAATAGAGCCGATGTGCGCGCGCCGCAACGGAAAGCTCGTCGCTCGCGTGAGCGTGGTCGTGAATCATCGCTACAATCGCCACTGGAACGAACGGCTTGGGCAACTGGTGCACTTCGAGGCGATGCCTGGCGAGGGCGAGGCGGTTGCCACGATGCTCGAACGGGCGGTCGAGCGCGTGCGCGAGCGCGGGATGACCGCGGTGCGAACCGGATTCGCCGCGTTTCTCGACTACCCGTACGCGATCGACAATTACAACGAGTTGCCGTCCTTCCTGCTCCGCGGAAACCCGCCCTACTATCATTGCTACCTCAAGAACGCGGGCTTCGAGACCGAGAAGGGCCAGACCGACTACACTGCGGCGCTGACCGGCGAGATTCTCGAACGCTATCGCGGGATGGTCGAAGCGGCGGCGCGCGGCGGCGTGCGGGTCGTGAGCTGGCGCGGATTCGGATTCCTCGCCGCGATCGACGGATGGACCGACGTGACCAACTCCGCTTTCGAGCGTCATTGGGGATGGAACCCGGTGAGCCGCGCCGAGTCGCGCACTATGCTGAGTTCACTGTGGGACACGCCGGTTGCGGACCTCTCGGTCCTCGCGGTGGTGGGCGGTGAGGTGGTCGGAGCGGTTTTTTCTGTGCCGGATCTGAGCGCGACGCTCGCGTACGTGAAACCGGGGATGCGGCTTGCTCCGGAACGCGGCGGCGGCACGCGCGGGGCGCTCATCAATATCGGTGTGGTCGAGAAAATGCGCGGGCGCGGTATTGCGCGCGCGATGGCGGCGCATTCGTTCCTCGAGATGGCCCGGCGCGGAGCGCGTTACGCCGGATATACGCTGGTGCTCGACGACAACTGGGCGTCGCGGCGTACCGCCGAGAGCCTCGGCGCTCACGTCACGAGCAACTTCCTTACCTACCGGCGCGAACTTGCGGGCCGCGCGAGATAATCCCACGGTTCGCGGTGCTTGCCGCCGCGCCGTGCCCGGAGATACAAGCCATCGATGATGCTCACTTGGCGGATGCTCATCCTGTTCATCCATGTGACCGCCGTGATCGTCGCACTTGGCGGTTCGCTGTTCAGCACCTTCGCGCTCACTCCAATCCTCGCGGATGAACTCGCTCCCGCGGACCGGCTTCGGGTTTCGCGCCGAGTCGTGCGGCGTCTTGGAACAATTGTGCTCTCCGCACTCGGAGTGCTGGTGCTAACTGGATTGGGTAATGTGATGTTCATGGGCGTAATCACGCTCCTGTTCGCGATCAAGCTTGTCCTGGTCGCGGCCGTGATCGTGCTCGCCGTGTACCAGTACGGCACGATTGGGACGCGAATCTGGAGAGTCTCTGCCGCCGGACCCGACCCGTCACTCCCCGCGCTTCAGCAAAGATTCCGCAAAGTCGGGCTTACGGTCGGCGCACTTGTGCTGCTTATCGTGTACCTTTCGCTGGGCCTGACTCGCACTTCGGGCGGGATAATACTTGCAGGGGTACGTTAGATTTTTGCGAGGATTGCCGCGATGCGGAGGCTAATCAGGAAGCTGACGCTGCTCTCGCTCCTGGCCGGGACGATCGCAACGTTCAGCTACGGCGCCGAGGCGCATATCGCGGTGCGCTACGTCGATCCGCAGCTTGGCGCATGGTGGGATGCGAATGAGTTCCTCATCATGAAGTGCTCGGCGGCGGCGCTCGGGATGCTTGTCGCGATGCGGGTTGCCGCGCGCTTTATCGAGGAGCGCCTGCGTGCCGCCACGCTCGGATGGAGCCTCGTGGTATGCGCGCTCGCGCTGATGCCGGTCGCCACGGTCTCGTCGCGGCTTGCGCGGATCGGAGCTGGCGGGCAGGGCGGTCCTGCGCGCGACTGGATGATCGCGCGGCTCGGATACGGCGCCGGAATCGTCCTTGACAAGATTTTTCTCGCGGTAGTTTACTTTCTTAAGGCCGTGGGTTTCTCGCTCGTTGCGGGGCTTGGAATTTTCGCGATGGTGTTGGCGGCCGTCACCACGCTCCAATGCTCCGCAGCTATCGCCGTCGAGGCGGGAGAACACAGGGCTTCGCCGCAATGAAGCATGACAAGCACGGGCCGCCGGATTCCCGAGCGATAAGCCGCCGCGCGTTTATCAAAGGCGCGGGCGCGATTGCCGCAACCACGGGACTGATCCGCACGCCACCCGCTTCGGCTGATGCCGCGCCGGATGCGCAGGACGGGATCGTCGAACGAATCGGCCCCGGCGCCCAGACGATCGAGCTCAAGATAAACGGCGAGGTAAAGCGGGTCACGGTCGAACCGCGCGTGACCCTGCTTCGCGCGCTCCGCGACCATCTGAATCTTACCGGTACCAAGCTGGTATGCGATCGCGGCGCGTGCGGCGCCTGCACGGTCCATCTCGACGGCAAGCCGGTGACCTCGTGCATGGTTCTCGCGCTCGACGCGCGCGGGCATGAGATTACGACCATCGAAGGGCTTCTCACCCCGGACCGGATGTCGCCGCTCGGCGCGGCGTTCGTCGAGCACGACGCGGCGCAATGCGGTTTTTGCACGCCCGGAATGATGATGTCGATGGCGGCCGCGCTTGCGTCGAATCCTAAAGCGCAACTTGAAGATGTGAAGCGGGCCGTGGCCGGCAACATCTGTCGATGCGGCACTTATCCGCACGTCTTCGCGGCTGCGCTCTCGGTCGTACGCGGCGGCAACAGGGGAGAATCCTGATGTCGCGGCGGGTCACGCTCAACTTGGGCTTTCAGGGTCATCTGGAGCCGGTCACCGTCGTAATCCCGGACGACGAGCCGACGCCTTGGCTATTTGGCGAGCGATTCCAGATCGTCGGCAAGCCGACTCCGCGGGTTGATGGCGCGCTCAGGGTTACCGGCGCCGCCCGCTACACTTACGACATCTCGATGCCCGGGATGCTCTACGGCGCGATTCTCAGAAGTCCGATACCTCACGCGCGTATCAAGAGCGTCGATCTTTCCAGTGCGCGACGTCTCGGCGGAGTGCGCGCCGCAATCAGGATGGACGACACGGTCGTGCGCTTCGCCGGGCAGGAAGTCGCCGCCGTGGCCGCAATCGATTACGAAACCGCGCTCGACGCGCTTGGGCTGATCAAGGTCGAGTACGAACCGCTGCCGTTCGTGGCTGAACTGGACGCGGCGATGAAACCGGGCGCGCCGCCGGTTTTTGAAAGCGGATCGAACGTGCAGCGCCCCACTGTCAACGAGCATGGGGACGTAACGCGCGGAATTGCCGAGGCCGCCGCGGTTCACGAGGCCGTCTATCTGACCCCGGTGCAAACTCATGTATCGCTTGAGGTTCATGGCTCGGTGGCGCGCTGGGATGGCGACGAGCTGACCGTCTGGTCCTCCAGCCAGGGAATCTTCACCGTGCGCGACGACCTCGCGGTTTACTTCAACCTGCCGCACAGCAAAGTCCGCGTCGTGTGCGAGTACCTGGGCGGCGGCTTCGGCTCCAAGTTCGGCGCCAAGCCCGAGACCGTGATTGCCGCGCGCCTGGCCCGCCAGGCCAACGCGCCGGTCAAAGTGATGTGCACGCGCGAGGGCGAGCATCTGGCGACCGGCAACCGCCCTGACGCAATCCAGAAGGTGCGGCTTGGAGCGGGGCACGACGGCAAGCTGACCGTGCTCGAACTCGTTCAGCATGGTAGTGGCGGAATCGGCTCCGGTTCGGGCAGCGCGGGACCGTTCCTCTCGTTGTACCATTGCCCGAACCTCCGAACTGAGGAAACCAACGTCTTCATGAACACCGGGCCGTCGTCGCCGATGCGCGCGCCGGGATGGCCGCAGGGATGCTTCGCGCTGGAGCTTGCGATGGACGAGCTGGCGCGAAAGCTCGCGCTCGACAGGCTTGAGTTCCGCCGCCTGAACAATCCGAATCCGGTACGCGCGCTGGAGTTCGATATCGGCGCGGAACTCTATCGGATGGAAGGAAAAGAGCGCCGCGCCCAAATCCACGGGTCCGTTAAAACGCGGAATCGGCGTCGCCTCCGCGGCCTGGCATGCGCTCGGAGCGTCGGGTCCGCAAGCCCGCGCGATCGCCCATCGCGACGGCCGCGTCGAGGTTCTGATGGGCACCCAGGACATCGGCACCGGCACGCGAACGATCCTCGCGATGGTCGCGGCGGAGGAGCTGGGCGTCGAACTCTCGCGCATCGATTGCCGAGTCGGCGACACGCGTTATCCATTTTCGGTTCCCTCGGGCGGAAGCATGACCACGCCGTCCACCACGCCGGCGGTTCGCCAGGCCGCGGCGCATCTTAAGGAAAAGCTGCTGCGGCTTGCCGCGCCGGCGCTCGGAGCCGAACCCTCCGATATCGAAGCTCGCAACGACCTGTTCCAGGTGCGCTTCGATCCTTCGCGCAAGATGTCGTTCGCCGACGTATGCCGGCGCATTCCAGGCGATTCGCTTTCGGCCGAAGGCGAGCGCGTGCCGAACTACGAGGGCTACCGTCGGGACCAGGCGGGATGCCAGTTCGCGGAAGTCGAGGTCGACGCCGAACTCGGAATCGTGCGCGTGCTTAGAGTGGTCGCCGTTCACGACGCGGGCCAGATTATCGATCCGCTCACCGCGCGCAGCCAGGTCAACGGCGGCGTCCTGATGGGCGTCGGCTACGCGCTTTTCGAAACGCGCCGGATGGACCCGCGGCTCGGCATCATGGTCAATCCCACGATGGACGACTACAAGCTGGTCGGCCCGCTCGACGTGCCGGAGATCGAGGTGCGCTTCGTCGAGGTCGCCAACGGCTTCAACAACACGGGCGTGATGGGCTTCGGCGAACCGGCGCACGTCGCGACGGCGGCGGCAATCGGATGCGCCGTGTACGACGCGATCGGCGTGCCGGTGCGCTCGCTCCCGATAACGCCCGACCGCGTGCTCGCGGCGATGGAGACCAGGGCGTGAACCGCTTTGAAGTGCTCACGCCCGCCGATCTGGCCCACGCGGCTCGCCTGCTCGCGAGGCAGGGCCACGTCGCGCTCGCCGGCGGCGTTGACGTAATCGATCTCCTGAAGCTCGGGATTATCGCGCCCGCGACGCTGGTTAATCTCAAGAACCTGCCGGAGCTTCACGGAATCGAGCCGGGACCGCGCGGCCTTCGGTTGGGAGCGCTCACGAAGCTCCATGAAGTCGCGGAGCATCCTTTTATCCGCGAGCATTACACCGCAGTCTCCGACGCCGCGCGCGAGGCGGCCACGCCGCAGATAAGAAATCTCGCAACGGTCGGCGGAAACCTGCTTCAGCGCCCGCGATGCTGGTACTTTCGCCATCCCGACGTCAACTGCCTGAAGAAGGGCGGCGACCGATGCTACGCGCTCACCGGGCTCAACCGATATCACGCCATCCTGGGCGGCGGGCCGTCGTTTATCGTCCATCCGTCGAATCTCGCCCCCGCGCTGATCGCGTTGGGCGCCAGCGCGAGAATCGTCGGCCCCTCGGGCGAGCGCAGTGTCGAGCTGGAAAAATTTTTCACTCTGCCGAGCGTCGATCCGAAGCGTGAAAACGATTTGAAGCCCGGCGAAGTGCTCGTCGAAGTGAATCTTCCGCCGCCGCCCGCGGGCGCGAAGAGCGCCTACCTGGAGGCGCGCGAGAAGCAGAGCTTCGACTGGCCGCTGGTCGGCGCGGCCGCGATGGTCGCGAGCGACGGCGCCTCGCGCACGGTGCGTGACGCGCGAATCGTCCTGTGCGCCGTCGCGCCGATACCGTGGCGCTCGCCCGAGGCCGAGAAGGAGATTATCGGCCATCCGCTGGACGCCGAGCGCGCCCGCGCCGCGGGCGAAGCGTGCGTTCGCGGCGCCCATCCGCTTGCCGACAACGCCTACAAGATCGCGATGACGAAAGTGCTCGCGCGGCGCACGATTCTCAAAGCAGCCGGAATCGAGGAGGCGTAAGCGATGGCCGAATCAAAGCTGCGGCACTGCCTTTACCTGCGCACCAAGAGCGCTTATTTCCGAAACGCCGCGGGCGAACGGATCTTCGAGCCCGGAAACTCGACCGCCTGTTACACCTGCCTTAAGACGCTGCGCCCGCTCGGCCCGGACGGGATGCCCGCCGACGCCGAATCGTGCCGCACGCTGGAGCGCGGATGCTTCCAGGAGGAACGCTAGGCCATGGCGGACGAAACGCAAACCGGCCTCGGCCCGGTCGCAACCAGGGTCATCTTCGAGAACGACGACGTCAAGGTCTGGGAGATGGAGCTTGCGCCGGGCGAACTCTGCGCGATGCATCGCCACACCATGGACTACGTGCTCTATATCCTGGAGGGCGCGCCGCTCGGCGTCGAATCTCCCGACGGCAAGCCGTTCCCGCTCAAGATGAAGCCGCGCGCGACCTACTTCATTCCCGCCGGCGGCGTCGAGAGCGCCCGCAATATCGGCCAGAGCCGCTTTCGCGAGGTACTGATCGAGATCAAACGGCCAGCGCGCGCCGACGCGAATCCGCCGGGATTTTGCGCGTCGGAGGCGGTCGCCGGACAGGAGCCCGCGCCGGGCGCGCTCACGATTCTCGAGAACGAGCGGATGCGCGTGAGCGAGCTTACGCTCGCGCCGGGGGCGCGGACCGAACCGCGCCGTTTCCCGCACGACGCGGTGCTCTACGTTGCCGAGGGGTCGGGCGTCACGCCGCGCGGCGAAATCGAGCCGGCGGGCGGCGTGCGATGGATTGCGCGCGGCGCGAGTGAAGAGTTCGTCAATGGGGGCGCGAGCCGCTATCGCCACGTGATGGTCGAACTCAGGTGAAGCGTGAAGACGCGCCCCGCGCCTAACGCATGTTAGGCTTGCCGCGACATTAAGTAGAAACCGTTCTTCAGAGCGTAGATTCGTTTCTCGATCTCGGGTAGAGATGTTGCGGGGGGTCAGGAGGACTGTTCCTTTTGACACTGCGAAACCGTCCCGCGTATCCCTTAAGCTTGGCGCTTGTTTCCTTTGCGATCGCCGTCAGCATCGGCTCGATTGCAGCGGCGCAGGTCAAACCCGGGGATTTAATCACGCCCGAGAACGCCGCGAAGGTCAGGATGCTGGTCAGTCCCGGCACTTACTACGCGGTCAGGCATGGGATGGAGCTTCGGATCGTCAAGCCCGAACCCATCAACTGGCCACCTCCCTACCGTGAAGCCACCGAGAAATACTCGGGCCAGGTGCGTCTTGCGGCCGACCATCGCACCGTGCTCGGTTACGTCGCCGGCCAGCCGTTTCCGCTCATCGATTTGAACGATCCCGACGTCGCGACCAAGATAATATGGAACTCCGAGTTCCGTCCGATTGCCACCGACGATTTCGATCTCCGTTATTTCGAATGCCAGGTCGTGCCGTTTCACCCGGGAACGGCGCGCAAGACGCTCCTGTTCTCCGAGATCGGCCATCTGGCGGGCTACGATGAGATAGGGCGCACCGAGGTCGAGCCGATGCCGGTCGATCCCGACTTCATGAAGACCGGAATATGGTGGCGTGCGGCGGCGTATCCGGTGATCGCGCCGGACGAAGCCCAGGGCGACGGCGGAGTGCGTTACCGCTATTGGGATCCGAACCGCGCCGACGAAGCATGGGCGTTCAGTGAGCGAAGCAGGCGGGTGCGGCGCGTCAACGAGGTCATACTTTCGGCCTCGCCCGGCCTCGACACATGGGATCCAGATCACGTCGGCGGATTCGCCGCCAAACCCCAGGAATACAGCTATCGCTTTCTCGGTGAGCGCAACATGCTCGCCTGCGTCCACGCCGTCCATTCGCCCGAGCATCCCTGTCCCGCCGACGGCGGCGCGACCGTCTGCCCCGAGGACTGGGAGATGCGCAATCTGTACGTGATCGAGGTCACGCCGCGCCCGAGCTGGATACGCAACTTCCTCCAGTCGCGCAGGCTCGTCTATGTCGATTCGCAAGCGTGGTTCAATCCGTACGTCGACAGCTACGATCGCAGGGGCGAACTCTGGCGCAGCCAGATTTACTTCATGACCTATCGTGACCGGCCGGTGCCCGACGCGCGCGTCGCCATCTATCCCTTCAGGCGCGAGTTCGTGCTCGCGGCCTCCAGCGTTGATGTGCAGAGCGGGATCGCGACGACCTGCTACCTGCCGGGGCCCGACACGCCCGAGCGCGAATGCTGGTATATCAACATGGGCGCGGTCGATCGGAACTTCTTCGCGACCGAGGCGATGGTGCGCGCGGCCCAGTAGGCGCGGTTTCGAGTCGCGCGCGCGGGCCTTACGCGCGCTCGGCGCGTCCGCTCAGGAATCGCAGTCTTTTTTTTCGGGCTTGTCCGCTGGGTCGGCCGCAGGCGTATCCTCGCCGTCGGCTGAAGCGGCTTCATCCGCGGTCTCGGCGGCTTCCTGGGCGTGCTCGCTATGCGCCGCATCCGCGTCGTCAGGCGGGGCTTCATCGGGCTCGGCGATTTCCGACGGCGGCGTATCGGTGAAGTCTCCCTGCGCCTCGGGCGCGGAAGGCTCATCGGCGGGAGCGGTTTCCGCCGTGTCGGTCACGGTCTCAACGCCTTTGGAATCGGCCTCCTGGGCGGCGCGCTCGATTTCCTGGAACTCCTTCAGATCGGGAAGACTGTCTAGGTCTTTGAGCGCGAATACTTCCAGGAATTCGGACGTGGTCGCATACAGGAGCGGGCGTCCCGGCGCTTCCTTGCGCCCGGCTATCTTGACGAGTCGCCGTTCCAGCAGCGTTTCCAGCACTCCGCCCGAATCGACACCGCGCAGTTCCTCGATTTCCGGGCGCGTGATCGGCTGGCGATAAGCCACGATCGCAAGCGTTTCGAGCAGCGAGCGGCTGAGCCGCGGCGGCTTGCTCGCAAGCAGCTTTCGGATGTGCGGGGCGAACTCCGACCGGGTCCTTAGCTGATAGCCGCCTGCCACTTCTTCGAGCGCGATTCCGCGCCCGCTCTGCGCGTACTCGGAGCCGAGCGCGGAAAGCGCGCGCTTCAGTTCGTCGCGGGTAACGGTATCGAGCACCGCACCGAGACGGGCAAGCGAAACCGGTTCGCCCGCGGCGAACAGGAGACTTTCAAGTATCGCTTTAAGTCTGACCTCGTCCACGAAAACCTCAACCAATCATTCGCCGGGCGTCGCGCATGCCTTCAATCCCGCGCAGGGACAGGAGCGGCGCGGCGAGAGCCGGCCTTCGCAAACCGGCATCGCGCGAGGCGCCGTCACGCCGGCGTTTCCGTCAGTTCCTCGGGCCCGCGTTCGAGCCAGATCGGGCCGAACCTGACTTCCTGGTACGCGCGCACAACGCGCCGGCGGATCAATTCGAGCAGCGCGATGAACGTCGCGACCACGAGCGCGCGATCATGCGCATCCTCAAAGATAGCCGCAAACTCCACGCGACGCCCGCCTTCGAGCGCGCCCACGATGCGCGGGATGCAGGCGGCAACCGGGATGTCGCGCAGCCTGATATCGCGCGGGGCCTTGTCGGCCAGCCGCTTCAGGACCGCGCCCATCGCCTCGACCAGGTCGAACAGCGAAACCGTAAGCCGCGGCGCTTGCTCGCTTTCGGGTGGAACCTCGCCCGGCGCGGCAAACACGTCGCGCCCGAGCAGCGGGCGCTCGGCAAGCTTGTCGGCAGCCTCGCGGTAGCGCTGGTATTCGAGCAGGCGCTCGACGAGATCGCGCTTGAGTTCCTCAACCTCTTCCTGGTCGGCGAGTTGCGGATGGGGCAGCAGGGAGAACGACTTTATCAGGAGCAGCGTCGCCGCCATCACGAGATACTCGCCCGCCACGTCGAGGTTTAGTTCGCCGAGCATCTCCAGGTACGCGAGATACTGCTCGGTAATCTCGCTGGTGGTGACGTCCTTGGCGTCGAGTTCCGCCCTCTTGATGAGGTGCAGCAGAAGGTCGAGCGGACCCTCGTAGATGGGAAGCTTAAACCTGAGCTCGGCGCCCATCCTGGCCTGGCCTTCCGTATTGGACCCGTCGCTCAAAGCAGCATCCTCGCGATCGCGTTGATAAGCGGGTTTATCATCCTCCCAACCGCATTCGTGTACAGCAGGACGAACAAAATGAGAAGACCGTACGGCTCCATCCGCGCAAAAGCCCGAGCCGCGCGCCGCGGCAATATTCCGAGCAGCACCCGTCCGCCGTCGAGCGGAAGCAGCGGAAACAGGTTAAAGACGGCCAGCACCACGTTAACCACCACCGACGCCTGCAACATGTAAAGAATCGGAAGCCATACGGCCTGGCCGCCCGGCCCGTGCAGCATCGGCATCGCCGCCCGCATCGCGAACGCGCTCAGCGCCGCCAGCGCAAGGTTGGTAAGCGGCCCGGCGGCGGCGACCGCCATCATCCCGAACCGCGGCCTCCTGAGCCTTGAGAAATTCACCGGGACCGGTTTCGCGTAGCCGAAGACCGGCAGATGAAAGAACAGCAGGAGCAGCGGCAGGATTATCGTGCCGAAAGGGTCAACGTGCGAGATCGGGTTAAGGGTAAGGCGTCCCGCGCGCTCGGCCGTGTCGTCGCCGAGCGCCCGCGCGACGAACCCGTGCATCACCTCGTGCAGGATGATCGCGAAGACGGTGGGGATCGCCCAAATCGAAACCTGGGCTATGAAGTTTGCGGCTTGCTGCACGCGCTCAGTTCTCCGGCGAAGGGCGGGCGGTCCGGCTGGTGGCCCGCGGATGGTACTTGCGATGGGCGCGCCTTAGATGGCTTTTCGACAGATGGGTGTAAATCTGGGTGGTCGAGATATCGCTGTGACCGAGCATCTCCTGCACTGCGCGCAGGTCCGCGCCGCCTTCCAGCAGATGGGTCGCGAAGCAGTGGCGCAGCGTATGCGGGCTTACCCATGAAAGCCGCGCGTCGCGCGAGGCCCATCCCTTGAGCGTCTTGAAAAAGCCCTGGCGCGTCATCGGCCCTCCGAGCCTGCTCAGAAACACGTAGGGCGACGGTTTCAGGCCGCGGCGGACCGATGGTTTCGCGGCTCCGGGCGCGCTGTCCGGAGGCTCGCCGCGATGCCGCAGGTATTCGCCGAGCGCCTCGATCGCGCCGCGCCCCATCGGCACCATCCGTTCCTTCGAGCCCTTGCCGAACACCACCACCACTCCCGCCGCGAGATTCACCTGGCTGAGCTTGAGCGACACCAGCTCCGACACCCGAAGCCCGCATCCGTACGCCATCTCCAGCATCGCCCGGTCGCGCAGTCCGCGCACGGTCGAGCGGTCGCAAGCGTCTATCAGCATCGAAATTTCCCGCCGGCCGAGCGTTCGCGGCAACGGACGCTCGCGGGTGCGAAGCTTGAGCGCGGGCGCCGGCTGGTTGGCCAGGATGCCGCGGTCAACCATCTCGCGCGCAAGCCCGCGCAGGCTCGAAAGATGGCGGCGCTGGCTGGAGGGCGCGAGTCCGCGTTCGCCCAGATTTTCCAAGTAGGCGGTGAGAGCGCGCGCGTCGAACTCGCGCGGCTCGAGATTGACGCTTCGGCAGTAGTCGAGAAAATCGCGCAGGTCGCGCGCGTAACCTTCGAGCGAATGGCGCGACAGTCCGCGCTCCACCGCCTGGCGGGCGAGATGGCCGTCGATGATTGCGTCCCAGTCGGCGATACTCACGCGGTCGCGTTCTCCGTCTGAGTCTGTTCCAGGCTTGCGGCCAGTTTTTCCCTGATTTCGCGAATCCGCTCGGGATCGGTGATTTTGTGTCCTTTTCGATCGCTTATGTAAAAAACGTCGAGCGCCTGATCGGCATTGGTCGAGATGCGCGCCAGATGGATGAGCAGGCCGAGCGTGAAAAGCGTGTGCGTGATCGCGAAGAGCAGTCCCACCCGGTCCTGGGTGAAAACATCAAGCACCGTGTACTGGCCCGAGGTGCGGTTGTCGAGGGTGACTTCGGTCGGAACCCGGCGAACGAATTTTTCGCGCGCGATTTTCACGTGATGGGCCGAGGCAACCAGTTCGGCGATGTCCTGCTCGCCCTTGATCACGCGTTCGAGATCGTGCTCGACCCGAAGCCATCGCTCGTCGTCGAGCGCGATAAGCCCGGACGGCCCCTGATGCGACACGCGGAACATGTCGAGCGCGACGCCGTTGGCGCGGGTGGTGATCCGCGCGGACAGGATGTTCATGTTGTTGGCGGTCAGCGCCCCCGCGATCATCGAGAACAGTCCCGGCCGATCGCGCGTCACCACCAGGAACTCGGAGAATTCGAGCTCGCGGAAGTGCCGATGGCGGGTGACCAGCGTGCTGTCGCCCAGCGAGCGCATCAAGTCGAAATGCAGCGGGATGTCGGCCTGCGCGACGGTGAAGAAGTACCGCGCCGGCATCTCGTCGAGGAACGACCTGATCTCGCGCGGGTCCGCGCCCGCCTGCGCGAGCCGTTCTTTCACCTCCGCCTTCACCACCGCAAGGCGGCGCGCCGGCTCGATGGTTTCGCGATGGCCGTGTTCGAGCAGCTTGAGCGCCTTCATGTAGAGCTGCGAGAGCAGCATGTCGCGCCAGTTGGTGTACACGCTCGGCGCGACCGCGCGCATGTCGGCAAAGGTGAGCAGGTAGAGCGCCTTGAGCCGCTCGATCGAGCCGACCTTGCGCGCGAAATCGGCGACGATCGACTCGTCCTCGAGGTCGCCCTTCTGCGCGACCTGCGACATCAGCAGATGGTTCCTGACCAGGAAGACGACCATGTCGGTCTGATCGCGGTCGAGCCCAAGCCGCCGGCATACTCCCGAGGTCAGCGTCGCGCCGCGCTCATGATGGTCGTGGCCGTGGCCCTTG
>JAKAVC010000041.1 GCA_021817345.1 Deltaproteobacteria bacterium
GCAGATAGTGCCTGCCCCCAGAGGTCGCCACTCCCTCGGTCGAATACGCCAGCCCCGACCCGATTACCGACGGGTCGGTCTTGTACTTGCCCGGCTTGACCGCCGCGGCCGACGCCGCCTGGCTCGGAATCACGCCGCTCATCGCGAGCGGGGCCGCGCCCGGGGAAGAGTCGTGGGTGGCGGCCGAGGGGTTGGTCCAGCTCGAACTGGACGAGGTCTCCGTCGAGGCGACTCTGGTCGTCCCGGAGCCGGGCGCCGGCGCTTTCGCCACCGGCCCGGTCCCCGAGTCCATCGCCGCGACGCTCGCCGACGCCTCGGCCGTCGCCGCGGGCTTGAGCGGATTGGCCGCGTCGCGTATCGCATGGACCGTGACGTCGTAGGTCACTTTCCGCCCGTCGGCCTTGGTGACCGAAATCTTCCATTCGCCGCGCTCGGCGCCGAGCAACACCAGTTTGCCCGGGTCCTCGCTATGAACCACGAGCGCCTGGGAATTGGAGATCACGTCGATGTCGGGCTGACTCGTTTTGCTCAGACCGTCGATTACCCGGCTCTCACCCGCGTTGAGTACCAGCGACACCTGGCTGGCGTTTTCGGCCGCGAGCACCCGTCCTGGATGGGCCATCAGAAGGCTCATCGCCGCAAACAGCCACGGAATCCAACCGCAACCACGCTTTGCTTTCATTGTAGTGTACCTCACCTGGTCCTCCCGCTTGCTTACGGCACGTCCAGCGTCTTCGGCGTGGGTGCAAATGCCGACGACGACGGTGCCGAGCTGTTTGTCGCGGCGCTGGCGCTCGCGGAATTCGCATGGGCGCGAGGCGCGTGAGCGCTTGCCATCGGCGTTCCGATCCTGTCCCACAGCGCGGCGGCGTTGCGCGCCGGGCGCACGTCGGTCGGTTCGGCGGCGGCCTGTACGAAGGACACCGACTCCGACTTGGTGCCGTCGCGCATAATTTCGACGCTGAACTTGTTGGCCTTGTGAACCGGCATGGCGGCATGATGCAGGGCCGCCTGCGCGGGCATGACCGGCAGCTTGGGCGCGCTGCTGTACACGTTGAGCATCTGATGGACATCGACGCCGCTGGTCAGCACGATCTTGTTGTCGCTGTAATTGCGCATCGCCAGGCGCAGCGTTCCTTCACGGCTGGCAAGGGCAAGCCGCTCGGATTCGGCGGGCGTCACGAGAAGAGTCACGACCTTGACCAGCTGCGGCTGGTCCTTGTGCTTCTCGATTTCCTGCGCGACAGCAAGAACCTGTACGTCCTGCAGGACGACCTTTGAAAAGGGTTGGCTGACTCCATTGCCGGCGGCGATCGCCACCAGAACGTCAACATGGGCGCCAGGCAGGACGAAGCCCGCGATGTCGCTGACCTCGTCGACCGGCACGGACACGGCGCGCATCCCGGCCGGGATCAGCAACGGAAGCACTCCCGCGGTCTTTTGGCCCATGAAGAGCTTGCTCGCCACTATCGGCTCGTTCCTTACGAACGGGCTTTTGACGAAGCTGCCGATTACCTGCTGCGGATTGCTGAAGGCGCCCTCGGGCAGCGCGTCCGAGGACCATCTGGCAAGCCTGAGCGATCCGGCGTCGATCTTGGCGCCGAGCGGCAGGTCGCGCGAGGCGACGACGATCCTGACGGTTTTCGCCAGGGCCTGTTTTACCTCGGCGTCCCTACGCTTGAGCGCTGAATAAACGACGACCGAGGCCAGCATCGCCGCCAGACCAGCAAGCATGACAAAAATCACTGGCCGTCTCATTTCTTCCTCCCCCTCCGGCGCTCAATTGCGAGGCCGGCTGAATTCCCATCTCCGTCTACAAAAGCGTTTCACCGGTCATTCCTGCATCGCGCTTTCCTGAGTGGTCAGCGTAGTGGGAAAAGTGATTACCCCGAAAAATGGATTCGGCAGGAATATTTCTCCCGACGCGTTGAAGCTGATGCCTACCGTCACCGTCTGCCCGAATGTCCGCGGCGTGGTATTCGGATTGAGCGTGATCGTGAGATATTGGCCGTTGTTTGCCGTGATCGTCGGGGAGCCAACCTGAAGCATGTAACTGGCCACCGCCGACTGATCGGCGGAGTCGTTCACCGACGCGTAGCGTGCGCCCTGGTAGGCGAGCTGATTGATCGCAAGCGCCGCCTGCCCGATCAGCGCGTACTGGATGCCGAGCAGAAGCACGAAGAGCGCCACCGTCAGCACCATGGCGAACTCGACCATGGCCTGGCCGCGCGTTCGGAGTCGAATGAATACGCTTCGCAGCCTTGAGGGCCGCGAGTTGTCGTCGCCTTTTGGAATTGCGATACTCATTTTCCCATCCATGCCGGGTTGGTTCCGCGAAGACCGCGAACTTCTCCGCGAAACCCTCAAAGCAACGGATCCACCTGGTCAATGAGCGTCCTTATCAGCGTACCGGACGTGTCGTAGAGCGAGACGAGAACGATCACTATCGTGGCCATGATGAGTGCGTATTCAGTCATCGTCTGCCCGCCGGAAAATCTCATCCGGTGCTGAAAGCGTATAAATGCCCCCATGTTCGTCTCACGCTCCCGCAAGTGCTGCATCGAGGCGGAGAAAGGCGCGGGCCTTTCGCACCCGGATGACGTTCGGCGCGTTTCCCGGCGAGGCGAAACGGTCCGCCCAGGGCGCAGGAATCGCTTTGCGAATCGCGAAAGGATGCGCGGACACGGCCCGGGTTAGGTGGCATGTGCCGCCGTCTAGGTGTCTTTTCCTTTCGTTCATCGTTGTTTCCGCTGACATCGGCGCCGGCAGTTCGCTTGAGCTCGCCGCCGGCGCCTGTTTGTGATTCCGAAGTTCCGCTTAGAGCTTCGAATCGACGTTGGAGAGCAGAGTGGTGATTGAGTTGCCCAGCGTCTGGTACGCCAGGAACACGACCACCGCGACGGCGGACAGGATAAGGGCGTACTCAGTCATGGTCTGGCCCTTATGCCATTCGCGCGCCTTCACATACATGCTCGTCATCCAGTTCATCTCCCGTGTCCTCCTTCGAACGTCATGTTATGGTCGATATGACCTTTGTTCCTTTTCTCAGATGCCGGAACGGCCGCGGTGAAGCGCCCGTTTACAGTTGCGCGTCGACGTTGGCCAGCAGAGTATCGATAGCGTTGCCCATCGTCTGGTACGCCAAGAACACGACCACCGCGACGGCGGACAGGATAAGGGCGTACTCAGTCATGGTCTGGCCCTTATGCCATTCGCGCGCCTTCACATACATTGTCGTCATCCAATTCATCAGAACGAACCTCCTTCGAAGCGGTTAAGGGGCTTTTACAGCCGTGAGTCCATGGTCAAATGAGTAGTCAGTCGTCTCGCGGTTTTCGCATTTCACAGGAATCAAGTGGCCCGCGGACAGGGCGGGCGGCGGCACGGTGAGAAAACTGGAAATCCGCTCCCGTGAACGCTTCCTCCGTCGATTGCTCCATGTGAGCATCACGCCGTATCCGCAACCTCGCCCTGTGCGTGCCCCGGAACGGGCGCCGTGTCCCCCCTGCGTTAAGCGACACGCACGCGCCACGGTTCCAACTCGGGTGACCGTAGGAGCAGGTTTTGTGCCAGAAAGTTAGGCTTTGAAAGGCAAGTCTTTTCCGAAATAGGCCTTGATGGGTTACGCCGCCTTGCAACTAAACGGTTGCTTGCGAGCAACAGATCGCACTGAAAGCGCGGCAAAACGACAGAAACCTGAAGATAACAAAAAGAAGTGAAAGTGAACCGCGTGTCCGGGTGGCGCTTGCGGGAGGAAAGGCCGGCGCAGGCCGAACCCTACAGAAAGTAGAGATGAGATGCCGCCGGCGTCCGGCGCTAGGCCTGCTCGAAGACGATCTGATCGCCAGGTGCGGTGGCGCTTCTGGCGGCGGCTCCGGCCTCGATTTCAAGCGCCTTGCGCGCGCGCGGAACCAGTGACGAGACGCGCCAGGGCTTCAGCCGGTGATTTATCCGAAGCACGCGGTCGTTGTGGTCGAGAAATACGATGTCGATGGGAAAGCGCATGAAGAACATGTGCATCCACATGAACGGCGCAAGCCGACCGGAAACAAACAGCATCCCCGACCCCGGCTCCAGGCCCGAGCGTCCCAGAAGGCCGCGGCTCTGCTCGGCGAGACTGTCGGCCGTTTCCAAGCGCTCGCAAAGCACGGTTTGCCGGGTACGGTTGATTGCTCGCACGAGTGTTCGCATCGCCTGCTCTGTTCCTCTCAAATGGCTTCGGCACTGCGTCCTGCAAGCCCTGTTCCCAAGGGTGAAGGTATAATACAATCGGCTTATTTGTATGGCTTACCTGCCCATCTTCGTGGAGGTGCGGGGTTGTCCCTGCATTGTGGTGGGCGCGGGGCGCGTTGCCTTGCGCAAGGCGCAGGCATTGCTTGAGGCCGGCGCCGCGGTAACCGTGATAAGTCCTGAGGCGAGGCCTGAAATCGACAGTCTGGCGCAAGCCGGAAAGCTCCGCCTGCTCGCGCGCGAGTACCTTCACGGGGACCTTCGCGGCTTTGCGCTGGTCTTCGTTGCGACCAACGACGCCCGGGTGCAGCGTGCGGTATCGCGCGAGGCGCGCGAGCGCGGCATCCCGGTCAACGTGGTTGACGCGCCTGAGTTGAGCAGCTTCATCTCTCCTTCGACACTGAAACGCGGCGCGCTCACGGTTGCGGTTTCCACCGCCGGGGCGAGTCCAGGGATGGCCAGGCGGATATGCGAAAGGATCGGGCGCCTGTTCGGCAACGAGTATGCGCTTGCCCTGGAGGTGCATCGCGCCGCCCGCCGCCATCTGCGCGCCGTGGAGGCCGATCCGGGCCGCCGGGCGCTGCGGATGGCGCGGCTTGCCGCGTCCAGCCTGCCAGCGCGGCTTCGACGCGGCGATATCGAGGGAGCAAACCGGATTCTGCTGCGCCACGTCGGCGCCGGGCTCCAGGGTCTGGGCTTCGCGCCGACGGCGCTTGCGGCTTGCGAACCGGCCTCGGAGGTGGACCGTTAGCGTCGGGCGATGGACACGCTCTGGTATCCGCCAGCCATAGCCTGCTATGCGGTCGCGTCGGTCGGCTTCATCACTGATCGTCTGTCGGGCGGACGGCGATGGACTCGCCCGAGCACGATAGCGCTCGGGGCCGGCGCGGGATTCCAGGCGGTCGACCTGCTCGTGCGCGGGATGCACGCGGGAAACATCCCGGTCGCCAATTTCGAGGAGTCGCTCGCATTCTTCTCATGGCTGATTGCGCTCGCCGGACTGGTCCTGATCGTACGGTTCAGGATGGCGGTGATAGGGGCGCTGGTGGGAAGCGCCGTCACTATCGGCGGCGTCGTGGCGTACGTTACGATGCGCCACGCGCGGCTGGTGCTGCCCGAGGCGCTGCGCAGCGTGTGGCTGCCGATTCACGTGACGCTGGCCTTTCTTGGCTACGCGATGTTTGCGTTGGCGGCGGTGGTGAGCCTCACCTACCTGCTCTACGAATCCAGGCTCAAGGCCAAGCGCGCGCTTGCCCCGCCCGAGGCCGGGATGCCGAGCCTCGAGAAACTCGATCGCATAAACTACCGCCTGCTTGCGTGGGGTTTCCTGATGCTGAGCGCGGCGATAATCACGGGCGCAATCTGGGCCGACTCGACCTGGGGCCATTTCTGGTCGTGGGATCCCAAGGAGTCGTGGTCGCTCGTGATCTGGTTCATGTATGCGGCCCTGCTCGAATCGCGCCTGACGGTCGGATGGCGCGGCAGGCGCGCGGCGGCGCTCACGATCGTGGTTTTCACGCTGCTAGTCGGCTCGTTTGTCGGCGTGAGCCTGGTCTTTCCGGGCAAGCATAGCGGGAGCTTCGGATAGGGATGGAGACGACGTTCTTCATTCTTGGCGTGAACCATCGCACCGCTCCGGTTGCGGTCCGCGAGCGGCTCGCCTTTGCCGAGGCGGAAGTCGCTCCGGCGCTGCGCCGGATGCGCGGAACGGCCGCTTCGGTTGCCGAGGCGGCGCTGCTTTCGACCTGCAACCGGGTCGAGGTGATCGGGGTCGCTTCGGAGCCCGCGCGCGCGTGCGACGAGGTCGCAAGCTTCCTCGGCGCGGATCGCTCCGTGGACCTGGACAGCTTCGCCGCCTCGCTTTACCGGCTCGAAGGGCGCGAGGCGATTCGCCATCTGTTCCGCGTCGGAGCGAGCCTCGACTCGATGGTCGTCGGCGAGCCGCAAATTCTCGGCCAGGTAAAGCTCGCCTACGCGCTCGCGGCCGAGGCCGGCACGGTCAGCCTCGTGCTCCATCGCGCCTTTCACAAGACCTTTTCGGTGGCCAAGCGGGTGCGCAAGTCCACGCTTATCGGCCACGGCTCGGTTTCGCTGAGTTCGGTCGCGGTCGGACTGGCGGGGCAGATTTTCGACACGCTCAAGGACAAGACCGTGATGCTGATGGGGGCGGGCAAGATGGCCGAGCTTACCGCGCACGCGCTCGCTTCGCTCGGAATCGAATCGCTGCTGGTCACCTCGCGCACCTTCGACCGCGCGGTCACCCTTGCGCGCGAGCTGGGCGGCACCGCGGTCCCGCTTGAGAACCACAAGCCCTATCTGCGCATGGCGGATATCGTTATCGGCTCGCTTGCGGTCACCCGGCCGATCCTTGGCCCCTCCGATCTCGAGACGGTGCTCCGGGAGCGGCGCTACCGGCCGATGTTTCTCATCGATCTCGGCGTCCCGCGCAACTTCGACGAGCGGCTCAACACGCTCGAGAACATTTACCTCTACGATATCGACGACCTCGACGCGGTCGCCAACAAATCCCTGAGCGAGCGCCAGCGCGAGGCCGAGAAAGCCGCGGTTATCGTCGAGGAGGAAGTCGAATCGTTCGCCCGCTGGATGCGCGAGCTGGAGATCGTGCCGACCATCAACGATATCCGCGAGAGCATGGAGCACCTGCGCGACGTCGAACTCGAACGCCATCGCGCCTGGCTGCTGAGCCTGCCCGAACCCGAGCGCGAGCGCGTCGAACGGCTTACGCGCGGCCTCGTCAACAAGCTGCTCCATCGGATTTTGTCCGGCCTTCGAGGCAACGGGGCCGTCGCTCCCGATCCCCTGTACACCGCCGAAGTGGCGCGCCGCCTGCTTTGCGAAGGCTCCGGCGCGCTGGCCGCCGCGGGCGACGATCCCGACGACGACGGCGAGCCGGTTTGAGCTTCGCGCGCCACTGCCATGCCGTTCGTTCTTAAGATTGGCTCGCGCCCGAGCGCACTCGCCCTCGCGCAGACTGAGTTGATACGCGCGCGGTTGTCGGAGCTTCTTCCCGGGCTGAGAAGCGAGATCGTTGCGATAAGCACGAGCGGCGACCGCATCAAGAGCGCGTCGCTCGCGCAGGTCGGGGGCAAGGGGCTTTTCGTCAAGGAGCTGGAGCAGGCGCTCGCCGACGGCAGGGCCGATATCGCGGTTCACTCGATGAAGGATCTGCCGGCGGCGCTCGGGCCGGCCTACCGTATTGCCGCGGTGCCCGCGCGCGAGGATCCGCGCGACGCGATAATAAGCCGCCGCGGCGCGGGAGTGCGCGAGATGCCGCGCGGGGCGCGCCTTGGAACCTCCTCGATGCGCCGTCGTTTCATGGCGCTTCGGCTCAATCCCGGGCTTGAGGTGATTGCGCTGCGCGGCAACGTCGATACGCGGCTTTCGAAGGTCGAAAACGGCGAACTCGACGCGATCGTCGTCGCGGTTGCGGGGCTCAAGCGGCTTGGCCGCGCGGACCGGGTTCCGATGCGCCCGCTCGACGAGCGCGACTTCATCCCGGCCGCCGCCCAGGGCGCGCTTGCGATAGAAGCGCTCGCGGACCGCAAGGCCGGCGGCTCGGCGGAAATCGAGGACGCGCTTTGCCGCCTCGACGACCCGCGCGCGCGCGCCGAAACCGCCGCCGAGCGCGCTTTTCTCGCGACTATCGGCGCCTCGTGCGTAACTCCGGTGGGCGTCAAAGCCACGCTCGACGAGCATCGGCTTTCGATTCGTGCGATCCTGTTCAGCCTCGACGGCCGGCGCGAACTTTCCGATGAACTAAGCGTCGCGCACGCGCGCGGCGCCTTGGAATCCGGCGCTTCGGCGCTTGGCGCGAAGCTGGGCAATCAGATGCTCTCGCGCGGGGCGGGCGAACTTCTGGCCGATGAGTGAGCGCGCGGGAAAAGTTTACCTGGTCGGCGCCGGACCCGGCGCGACCGACCTGATAACGCTTCGCGGCGCGGAGATTCTCGCGCGCGCCGAGGTCGTGGTTTACGACAGCCTCGTCAATCCCGGCCTGCTCAGGCTTGCCCCGCCGACCGCAGAGATGATCTACGCCGGAAAGCGCGGCGGCGCCGAACCGGCGATGGAACAGTCGGAAATCGAGGCGCTGCTCGTCGAACGGGCGCGCGCGGGCAGAACGGTCGTCAGGCTCAAGGGCGGCGATCCGTTCGTCTTCGGACGCGGCGGCGAGGAAGCCGAGGCGCTGTCGCGCGCCGGAATCCAATTCGAAGCGGTTCCGGGCGTATCGTCGGCGCTCGCCGCGCCGGCGTTCGCCGGAATTCCGCTGACCCATCGCGAGCGCGGCTCGTTTGTCGCCTTTGTGACCGGCCATCAGGGCAACGGCAAGCAGGGCGGCTCGCGCGTGCCGTGGGCCGAGCTTGCGCGCGCGGCAAAGCAGCGCGGAACCCTGGTCATCCTGATGGCGACGGTGCGGCTCGGCGAAGTGCTCGGCGAGCTTGAGAAGGCCGGCCTTGCTCCTGAGACGCCCGCCGCCGCGATTCAATGGGCGACGCTCGCGAATCAGAAAACCGTAAGCGCCACTTTGGCCACGCTCGCCGCCGAAGCTTCGCGCGCGGCGCTCGGCGCGCCCGCCGTGATCGTGGTCGGCGAATGCGCGGCGCTTCGCGAGCATCTAAAATGGGCCGAGCGGATGCCGCTTTTCGGCCGACGAATCGTAATCACGCGCGCCGGCGAGCGCGCGTCGTCGTTCGCGCGGGAACTTCGGATGCTTGGCGCGGAGACGGTCGAGTTTCCGACGATCGAGACGATCGCGCCCGACAGCTATGCGGTTCTCGACGACGCGCTCTCGCGCCTCGGCTCGTTCGACTGGGTAATCTTCACGAGCGCAACGGGAGTCGATTCCTTTATCGAGCGGCTTCGCACCCTCGGGCGCGACCTCCGAACGCTCGGCGCGGCGCGTATCGGCGCGATCGGGCCGGCCACGGCAAAGCGGCTTCGCGCGCATGCGCTCACGGTTGACGCGATGCCCTCGGAGTACCGCGCGGAGGCGATAATCGGCGCAATCGGAGCAGAGCGTGTCCGCGGCGCGCGAATCCTGATCCCGCGCGCGCAGGTGGCGCGCGAGGTGCTGCCCGCGATGCTCCATGAGGCGGGCGCCCAAGAGGTCGTCGTCGCGCCGGCGTACAAGACGGTCCGGCCCTCGGGACCGGCGCTTGCGCGGATACGCGAGCGGCTTTCCTCCGAAGGCTTCGATCTCATCGCATTTACCAGTTCCAGCACGGTTTCGAATTTCGTCGAAATCGCCGGTTCCCCCGCGCCGGGTGCGAAGGCGGCCGTGATCGGGCCGATTACCGGCAAGACGGCGGAGGAGCACGGCTTTGAAGTCGCGGTCCGGGCGCGCGAGTACACGATTCCCGGCCTGGTCGCGGCGATTACCGAATACTTCGCGCGGCGGCCGGCCGGCAGCCCCTGAAGCGGGGTGTCCCACGCGCTCGCGCGGTTCCTTGAGCGCTGGCGCGCGCGTATATAATCGCATTCGAGGAGCAACCGACGAGGATTTTCCAATGGGATTTCCGATCGACCGGCCGAGAAGGCTTCGCCGGACTGAGACGCTTCGGCGCATGGTGCGCGAAACCAGGCTTTCGCCCGACAACCTCATTCAGCCGCTCTTCGTGTGCCCGGGCAAGGATGTGGCGCGGCCCGTGCCTTCGATGCCGGGTGTTGCGCAGATGTCGGTGGACAGGATAATCGCCGCCGCGCGCGAGATTCACGCGGCGGGCGTTCCCGCGGTAATCCTGTTCGGAATCCCCGAACGCAAGGACGCCCGCGGCAGCGAGGCGTGGAACGATTCCGGCGAAGTGCAGCGCGCGATTCGCGGAATAAAGGAACACGCGCCCGGACTCGCCGTCCTCACCGACGTCTGCATGTGCGAGTACACCGACCACGGCCATTGCGGCGTGCTCAAGGACGGCGACGTTGACAATGACGCGACGCTCGAAGTCCTTGCGCGAGAGGCGCTTTCGCACGCGCGCGCGGGCGCGGACATCGTTGCGCCGTCGGACATGATGGACGGCAGGGTCGGCGCGATTCGCCGCGCGCTCGACGAAAACGGTTTCACCCAGGTCGCGATAATGGCTTACGCGGCCAAGTTTGCATCGGCCTTTTACGGCCCGTTTCGCGACGCCGCCGAATCAACGCCGCGGTTCGGCGACCGCCGCTCCTACCAGATGGATCCGCCCAACGGCAACGAGGCGATTCGCGAAGTCGCGCTCGACCTTGAAGAGGGCGCGGATATCGTGATGGTCAAGCCGGCGCTCGCGTATCTCGATCTGATCTATCGCGTGAAGCATGACTTCATGGTTCCTGTCGCCGCCTACAACGTCTCGGGCGAGTACGCGATGATCCGCGCGGCGGGGCTGAACGGGTGGATCGACGAGGAGCGCGCCGTCATGGAGGTGCTGACCTCGATTCGCCGCGCCGGCGCCGACATGATCCTGACCTATTTCGCGACCGACGTCGCCCGCCGCCTGAGCGCCTAGACGTAAAAGCGCCCCGCTGCGAAACTGCCTTGCCGGTACGCGCCTCCGAAGTGCGGACGCGCACGAGTCTGGAGGAGTTTTCGATGGACGTCATCATTCGGCCGCTCAAGGAATCGGATCTCGACGAAGCCGATCGGATAATGCGCCTTGCGTTCGGTACGTTTATCGGCCTGCCCGACCCGATGCGGTTTGCGGGCGACTCCGAGATGGTACGCACGCGATGGCGCGCCCGCCCCGAGGCGACGCTCGGCGCGGAAATGGAAGGGCGGCTGATCGGCTCGAACCTCGCCGCCGACTGGGGGTCGGTTGGGTTCTTCGGTCCGCTCTCGGTCGAACCGGAACTCTGGAACCGCAAAATCGCGCAGCGGCTGCTCGAGCCAACGATGGATTTGTTCGCGAAGTGGGGCACGCGGCATATTGGACTTTTCACTTTCGCGCAGAGCGCAAAACATGTCGCGCTCTACCAGAAGTTCGGGTTCTGGCCGCGGTTTCTTACGGCGATTATGGCCTGCCCGGTCAAGGCGCACCCGATACCGCTCGGGGTCTCGAAATTTTCCGAAATCTCTTACGACCAAAGGCAGGAAGCGCTCGCGCGATGCCGCCAGCTTTGCGAGGCGGTTTATGAAGGGCTCGACCTCGGCCGGGAAATCGTCTCGGTTGAAGCCCAGGGTCTCGGCGATACGCTGATGCTTGGCGACGGCTCGCGGCTCGACGCGCTTGCGCTATGTCACGTGGGAGCGGGCACCGAAGCGGGCAGCGATACCTGTTACGTCAAGTTTGGCGCCGTCCGTCCCGGATCGGATGCGCCTTTAAACTTCGAGCGCCTGCTCGATACGTGCGAGGCTTTCGCTGCCGCGCGCGGTGTCTCGCGGGTTTTCGCGGGAGTCAACATCTCGCGCCACGACGCGTATCGCCGGATGCTCGCGCGCGGGTTTCGCACCGAGATCCAGGGCGTCATGATGAGCCGCGACAACGACCGGGGATACAACCGTCCCGACTCGTTCGTGCTCGACGACTGGCGCTAGGCGTGGGGTTCGTCGCCAGGGGCGCGGCTCATTCGTCGCCGCGGCGGATGGGGCGCAGATTGCTCTCGTAATACGGGCGCATCGCGCGCAGTGCGCGCATCTGATGGTATGCGAGTTCGTCGTCGGGGTAGCGATGCTCGGGGCCGAGCACGCACGCAACCCGCGCGGCGCATCGCGGAGCACACTCGGCCTCGCGCTCGACCCGATGCGCCAGGCATCGCGGAATGTCCCATCCCGCCGGATGACTCACCGCGCCAGCCGGGCATGCGCTCACGCAGGTCCGCGCGGCGCATCGCGGGCACGGATCGAATCCCGCCGCCGCGCCGGGCGCGTCGAGTTCCTCTTCGAGCAAAAGCGCCGCGCGAAAGGCGATCCACGGGCCGAAAACCGGATGCACTAGGACGCCGATGATACTCGGCCCGCCAAGTCCCGCCACTTTGCCCAGTTCCATGAAATTCAGCGTCGGACCGCCGCCCATGAACGGATAGACGATCGTGTGCGCGACGCCGGCGCCCGAAAGCGCCGGACATATCTCTCTCTCGATGACGACTTGCGTGAAATCGTCAAGCGGATTCTCGCGTTCGAGCCATCCGGGATTTTCGCGCGCGTGGCGCTGGAACGCCTTCCAGAAAGCACCACCGCCGTTTGCGATTGCAACGATGGAGCGGGCGCGCGGCGAAAGGCGCGTCGAGCGCGCTTCGGGCCTGACTGCGGCGTCGTAACGGCGCGCCGGGACAGCGGCGACGAGGTTCAGACCCCGGCGCTCCGCGAGCGTTCGGATGGTTTCGAGCGTCTCGCTCATGGGGTGAAATCGTATCCCAGCGACGCGGCCGCCGTAAGCGGGCGAGGTTCAGCCGATCTTGTAAGTCACCAGCGCGTCGGCGACGAGAGCTTTTGCGCGGTCGCGAATCTCCACGCTGACGCTGGCAAGCCGCTTCCCACGCCGCCTGACGATTGCCCGTGCGACGAGATCGCTCTGGATTCCCGGCCCCGTGTAATTCACGGTCATCGAGACGGTCGCGCTGCGTTCGGTTTCGGGCAGCGTCCATACCGCGGCACATGCGGCGAAGTCGGCCAGCGAGGCGATCGCGCCGCCGTGAATCGGCGAACTCGGCCCGCCCGCGTTGAGAAGCCGCTCGCTGAAGGGCATCGAGGCGACCGCGACGCCATTTTCCGCGGAATCGATCCTTAGAGCGAGCGCCTTCGAATATGGCGCGCCGGCGATCATTTCCATCGCTGATTTCACGTCGCTGGGCATTCGATTTTCCCGATCAAATGTCTCGTGCCGAAGGTGGCAGCTAGTGCTTTTTCCTTTGCGATTCGGCCAGTTCGAGCGCGCGCTCGACGGCTTGTGCGGGATTCGCGGCGCGTATCGGCCCTTTTATCTCGGACCACGAGTCGAGCGCTACGACCGGGCGTCCGAGCTTCATCGCAAGGCCGATTTCGCTGAGCGTTCCCGCCTCGCCTGCGAGCGCTATCACCGCGTCGGCGCTTGCCACCACTATCAGGTTGCGCGCCTCGCCGATTCCGGCCGCGATCGGAAACTCGATGTAGTCGTTTGCGGAGTCGAGGTCATGGGACGGCAGTATGCCGATTGTGTGGCCGCCCGCGCCTCGCGCGCCCTTCGCCGCGGCCGCCATCACGCCGCCCAGTCCGCCGCACACCATCAGCGCGCCGCGTTCGGCGATGAGCCGTCCGACTTCACGGGCGAGCGCCTCGACTTCGGGCGGCGCGTCTCCTGTGCCGATAACCGCGATTGACGTCCGGCGCGCCATCGTTTCAGCAACCTAGGACGCCGGGCAGTTCGGCCAGGTCCGCGATGACGATATCGGGAGCCGGAGTTCCGTCGGGCAGCGCGATGCCGTGCCGGTTTATCCACGCCGCGTGCATCCCGGCCCGCTTCGAGCCCGCGACGTCATGCGCCGGCGTGTCGCCAACGAACAGGATCTCGCCGGCGTCAAGCGCGAGCATCGCCGTCATCCGCTCGAAGATCGCGGGGTTCGGCTTTCGCAGCCCCACGTCGGCGGACACGACGATCGCCTCGAAGAGGCCGCGCACGCCGGTGTCGGATATGATCTGATGGCCCGCGGTCGAATCGTCGAAGTTGGACAGGATTCCGAGCCGGTAGCTTTGCGCGAGCCTGCGCACCGCTTCGACCCGGTTGGGCGGCGCGGAGGTCACGCTTCGAACGCCGTGCATATGGATGCGCGTAACCGCCTGCGCAAGCGTCCGCAAGTCTCCGTTATTTTCGGCTCCAAGGCGCTCGAACACCCTGACGAAGCGTTCGGTGCAGGTTATCTCGATTCCTTCACGCTCGCGCTCGGCGTTTATTTCCTCGATAACCGAGAGGTACACGTCGAGGAATTTTTCGCGCTCGAAGCTCGGGCCGAGCGCCTCCTCGATCCGCGGCAGGACCCACGGGAGAGTCGAATGAATCCGCCGCCCGTGCCATTCCATCTCGGGCAACAGGCTCGCGTTCCAGTTGACCAGCGTGTCGAACAGGTCAAGGACGATCGCCTTGAAGCGGGGCTCAGCCATGATGGGTGACGGCGCCCGCGGTCGTGAAGAGCGCGAACAGATTGAGCAACAGCACCGCTCCATTCAACGTGACCGAAAGCTGATGCATCCTGTCGAAGTCCGCCTTCTTCGCGGGATCGGGATTCGGCTGCTCGACGACGGTTCGGATCGCGTCGATACGCGGCCTGATTACCATCCCCGCGTAAACCGTGCAGGCGAGCGCGAAGACCAGGGCGGCGAGGGTCGCGCTCCACCATCCGCGCGCCCCATGCGCTTCCATCAGGTAGAACGCAAGCACAAGCGCGACGCCGCCGGCCACGTAGCCCAGGATGTAGTAGCGCGGGAAGATGGCGCTTATGACCTTTCCGGCGTCATGGATGGGAAGCCGGGTGAAAACCACGGGCGCGGTGAAGAAGGAAAAAAAGATGATCGCCCCCAACCAGCATACGAGGCTCAGCAGATAGAAGAACATTATTATGGTCATCGCGGGGATGCTCCCGAGGCGCGTTTTACCCAAGCCCGATCAGTTCAAGTATATCTTGGAAGCGCCGGGCAGCGGCCTGCGCCCGGCAAAGCCGTCGTCGAGCGGATGCCATGCCACGATGCTAGGCTCGCCGTATTGCCAGCAGAGAAAGCCGACTTCGACCTCGCCGTCGGCCGCTTCGCCGATTTCGAATGGGAAATCCACCAGTCCGAGGTCGATATCCTTGAGCAGGCCTCCGGTGGATTCGATTTCCGCCGCAAGCTCGCTCATCTGCGCTGCGAGCGGTGCGAGTTCCGGATACCGTTTGAGCACCTCGGGCAAATCGAGGCCGCGCAGCCGCTCGTCGGCGCGGGCGAGTTCGCGGACCCGCTCGCGCAGGGCATTGGCTTGCACCTGCAGCTCGCGGATGAGGATTTGAAGCCTCGGTAGGAGCTGGTTAGCCTCTTCCGCGCTAAAGAGCTTGTCGAAGCGCTGTCGTGCCAAAGTAGCCTCGATAGTAGCGCCAAGATTCAATCGTGCTTAGTTTCAATACCGGAGGTTACCTTGTCAGGCATCGACCCGTATACTACGGTAAATTGCGCGGTGGGTGGAAGCGCGATCGGCCGAGGGTCCCTCCAAAAATCAGGATTCCATTGACCCTATGACAGATAAACCCAAAGGCGAAAAGCGCTTCGACCTGGAAGAGGATCTGAGCCGGGTGGAGATACCCGAGGTTCTTCCCGTCCTTCCACTTCGCGGCATCGTAATTTTCCCAAGCCAGATTCATCCGTTTCTGGTTTCGCGTCCGGCGTCGCTCAAGCTGATTGACGAGGTTGGACAGACAAACAGGATAATCGCGCTCGCGGCGCAGAAGAATCCCGAGGAAGAGAATCCGACGCCGGACTCGGTCTTCCGTGAGGGCACGGCGGTTCGGATCCTCAAGATGCTGCGCTATCCGGACCAGAGCGTGCGGGTGCTGGTCCAGGGACTCGCGCGAGTTGAGCTGGTCGAGTTCAGCCAGGTCGAACCGTACTTCAAGGCGCAGGTCAAACGCCTGGAGGACACGCTCGCCGCGGACAAGGAAATCGACGCGCTTCAGGCGCATCTGGTCAGCCAGTTTTCGAAGTTCGTTTCGCTGGTGCCGTACCTGCCCGACGAGCTGCAGGGAATCGCGATGCAGGTGCGGGAGCCGGGACGGCTTACCGATCTGGTCGCTTCGTATCTGAAAATTGCGGTTGAAGAGGCGCAGGATCTGCTCGCCACCGTCGACGTGCGCCAGCGCCTTGAGAAGCTGATAGCGATCCTGACGCGCGAGATCGAGCTGCTCGAACTCGGCCACAAGATCCAGTCCCAGGTTCAGACCGAGCTCAACAAGAACCAGCGCGAGTACTATCTGCGCCAACAGCTCAAGGCGATCCAGAAGGAACTCGGCGAGGGCGACTCGCGTTCGAGCGAAATCGAGGAACTCGAAAAGAAGCTCGAGGAAGCGCACATGCCCGAGGAGGCGCGCAAAGCGGCCGAGAAGGAACTCGACCGGCTGAGAATGATTCCGCCCGAGTCGGCGGAACATACCGTCGTGCGCACCTATCTCGACTGGCTCGTCAGCCTGCCGTGGGCCATCTCGACCGAAGACAATCTTGACATCAAGCACGCCCGCGAAGTGCTCGATGAAGATCATTACGACCTTGAGAAGATCAAGGAGCGCATCCTCGAATTCCTGGCGGTCCGAAAGTTAAAAAAGGATACCAAGGGGCCGATCCTGTGCTTCGTCGGTCCCCCGGGAACCGGCAAAACCTCGCTTGGCCGCTCGATAGCGCGCGCTCTCGGGCGCAAGTTCGTGCGCCTCTCGCTCGGCGGCATCCGCGACGAAGCCGAAATCCGGGGCCATCGCCGCACCTATATCGGAGCGCTGCCCGGACGGATCATCCAGGGCATCCGCAACGCCGGCTCGAACAATCCGCTCTTCATCCTCGACGAGGTCGACAAGCTCGGCGCGGACTTCCGCGGCGACCCGGCGGCGGCGCTTCTCGAGGTGCTCGACCCCGAGCAGAACAACACGTTCTCTGACCACTACCTCGACGTCCCGTTCGACCTGTCGCAGGTGCTGTTCCTGACGACCGCGAACGTGCTCGACACGATCCCGCACGCGCTCCGCGACCGGATGGAGGTGCTGGAGCTTCCCGGATACACCGAAGAGGAAAAGCTCCAGATCGTAAAACGCCATCTGGTTCCCAAGCAGCTTGCGGAGAACGGGCTCGGCGACAGCAACATCGAACTCACTCAGGAAGCCGCCGCGGAGATAATCCGCAGCTACACGCGCGAGGCCGGCCTCAGGAACCTCGAACGCGAGATCGCGCGCGTCTTCCGCAAAATCGCTCGCGCCGTAACCGAGGGCGAAAAGCCGCCCGAGAAGGTCACGGCCGACATGGTGCGCGGCTATCTCGGTCCGCCCAGGTTCTTCCAGGAAGTGGCGGAGCGCACCCAGGAGCCGGGCGTGGCGACCGGGCTTGCCTGGACCGCAAACGGCGGCGACATCCTGTTCATCGAGAGCACCCGGATGAGCGGGCAGAAGGGGCTGATTCTTACCGGTTCACTCGGTGATGTGATGAAGGAATCGGCGCAGGCGGCGCTGTCATACATACGCTCGCGCGCTGATCGGCTCGGTATCCCGAGCGACTTCTTCGACAAGTCGGACATCCACGTGCACGTGCCGGCCGGCGCGATTCCCAAGGACGGGCCGTCCGCCGGTGTTACGATCGCGGCCTCGCTGGCTTCGCTGCTGACCGGGCGCCCGGTGCGCTCGGACATCGCGATGACGGGCGAGATAACGTTGCGCGGCAAGGTTCTGCCGGTCGGCGGAATCAAGGAAAAGGTGCTCGCGGCGCGCCGGGCGGGAATCAAGACGATTATCATGCCCCGGCGCAACGAGAGCGACCTCGAAGACGTGCCCGAGGAGCTTCGGCGCGAGCTCAAGATGGTGTTCGTCGATACCGTCGATGAAGTCCTGGCGGCCGCTCTGCGCGAGCGCGCGCCCGAGGCTCGCGCGCCCAAGGAAGAGCGCGGCGGGAAGCACGCGCAGGCCGTCGCCCACTGACCAGGCGAAGTTACCGGCAATCGCGGCGCCGGAGCGTCAATCGAGACGCCCCGGCGCGTTTTACTTAGTCTCACTCCGTGGAACCTCGCGCCGCGGTTCGGCCCGGCAGGAGCGGCAGCACGACGGCCGCCAGGCTCTGTTCCGTCATTCCTTTAGCCTGCGGTGTCAACCTGGCGCGGACTATACCTTGCGCGTCGACGACATAAGTCGTCGGCAACTCGCTGGGCTCGCCGAATCCGTTGACCTTCGCGTCGTACAGCATCGCCGCCGGATAGCTTAACGAGCGCATAATGCTGATCACCTCGGATCGGTCGTGCGAGCGGTCCGCGCTGAGTCCAATCATTTCGACTCCTCGCGCGTGATACCGCCGATAGAAGGCGTCCAGCGCCGGCATTTCCTTGCGGCATGGCGCGCACCAGCTCGCCCAGAAATTGACGATCACGACCTTGCCTCGCAGCTTGGCGAGGTCAAACTCCTGTCCGCTCAATTCCGGCACGACCAGCGCCGGCGCGGCTTTGCCAACCGGCGCGGCGGCAAACGCCGAGCCGGCCGCGGAAAGGGTTATCGCCGCGCCCGCAACGAGCGCGAAGAACCATGATGCGGATCGCACGGGATGACCTCCTTGTCTCAAAAGGTGTAGCTCATGATCAGCTTGGTCGCGAAGGGCGCGGTGAGCTGATAGCCGTTCATGTTCTGGAAGATCGGCACTTCGATGTCGGCGTATATATCGATGTTCTCAATCATCGTCTCGATGCCCGGAGCGATCTGTACCTTGTCGTAACCGGTGTCGCGCGGGTCCGCGTTGGTGCCGTGATCGCGCGCGCGGTCGCTGCCCAGAAACGAAAGCATCGGGGCAAGCTCCGTAAGCGGGCCGACCACGCCGAAGTTGTAGTAGGTTCCCACCGCTCCGTCGAATTCGCGGCCCGGTTTATAATGGTCTTGGTACGCGAACGGCAAGTCGTACATCGACTGCATAAACCATCCGAAGGGACGATCCATCACGGTGACGGGTAGATAGCCCATCTTGTACGCGCCCAGCAGCAGATCGGTGCTGCCGGTTCCGATCTGTGTGTCGCGATCGTACGGCGGATAATGCCAGTCGCCGCTCGGCACCTTGAGGCCGAACAGGAATCCGGTGGACATGTCCTCTGACCATCCGGTCCACATGCCCAGCAGGCGAATGTCGCCGATCGAGTTCGTGTTGAACTCCATCACGTCCTGGTTGTTGCCCGAGTAGGCACCCTTGTAGTTCCGTTCCCAATACGGAACCTCCAGCATCGCGCCCCAGCTCCGATTGAACATGTATTGGAGACCAACGGTGACGAAGTTGGTCTCGAGCTTTTTGTCGTTGTTCCGCCCGGCGGAAGCCGGCGTCGTCGCGTGCCAATCGATGTTCTGGTCCATGTAGTCCCACTCAGTCCACACCCTTGCGCCGGTTCCGGTGGGAAGCAGTGACGGAGTCGCGACTTCGAAAACACCGCACCCGCACGCGCACGGCCAGACGGCCTTCGGTGCAAGGCAAATCAGAATCCCCGCCACAATCATCAGACCTGCGCCCGCGCGCAGAACCTCGAATACACGCGCTTCGCTCGGGCGCGCGTTCGCTCGAACCCATTTCATAAATCTCTCCAGGCGCGGTCCGCCTCGAAAAAGCCTCGGCCTTGCGGCGATGGCGCAAGCCGATCGGGAAGCACCTTGATGTCGGGGAAGAGAGCCTAGGCGAAAGGCTTGGGAGGTGGGGTTTCGGGCTCTGTCCTATGTTCGATTATTCGCGCGGGCGGCCTTGGCGCAACCGAACCAGCGCAGGCGAGAACAAAGCCACGGGCCGCCACGGCCGGCGGGGCGAACAGGTTGCTCGACACGGCCTCAAAGGCGTGGATTGGGTGGCAGATATTGATCGTGAACTCAGGATGGGCGGGGCCGGGCACGATTACGACGCCGCTCGTCAGCGGTATGGTGGCCAGGAGCAGAACGCAAGCCATCAGCGAGGCGAGATCCCGCATGTCCGCCTTTGAAAGCAGCCTTCGCATCGTGCGCAATACTTCTAAGACAAGACTCACGGGCTTTCAAGTATGCGCCGGTGTTCCCGCTCCGCCCAACGTCGCGAGTCACCAACCGTGCCAGAACCCGCTCTTTCTCTCGCCTGCTTGGATTATCCGCGCGTGGCACAAGGGCGTAACCGATCAGACACTGCAGGGGCAGGCGCGTCCGCCCGGCCGTAAGGCGCTGCGGGCGTCCTCTCGGGGCGATAGGAGAGGACGCGCGCGCCGTCGTCATCATCCTGAAGCCCTTCCGCATTGGCTAAATCAACCGGCGTCCATATTCGCCGTAAAGTTTTCCTGCCTTCGTGTAAAATCTTCCGTTTTTCAATTTGTAAGAAAGCCCAGCTTTCCGAAGGCCGGGCTTATTTTTCCAAGTTTTTCCTTTGCGCTGTTGGCGGCACGGGATTCGCTTAGGCTGGTCGGCCAAACGCCATTCGAGGATTAAGCCATGCTGACAAGCAACGGTGAAAACGCAGCGAAAAACATCCTGATGCGCCATGAGGGTGATGCGGAGAATCGCCGGCTATGGGCCACTGTCCGCGCGCCAGGTTCGATCTTTGCCGCAACGATTTTGCTTTTCACGGCCAGTGGATGCCTCGCTACCCGGAATTGGGTCGAAACCCAGCTAAACCCCGTCAAGAGCCAGCTCAACCAGACCGACGCCAAGCTGAATCAAACCGACGCAAAGGCTGACCGGGCCCTCGCCGGTTTGCAGAATCTCCGCCTTGAGAAGCGGCTGGTCCTGAATACGGCTCACGGGCCGACTTTCGCCTTTGGATCCGCCGCTTTGACCGAAAACGCCAAGCGCACGATCGACGGATTTTTCCAGGATCTTCCGGGAGCCGCCAAATCCGCGTCGCCGTCGAATCGCGTCTTCGTTGTTGCCGGCTATACCGACAGCGTCGGGTCCAGGCAGTACAACTATGAACTCGGCTTGCGGCGCGCCGAGAGCGTCGCCGGATACCTGGTCACCAGGGAAGGCGTCGACCCCACGCAAATTCACGTGGTCTCCTACGGGGCGACCAAGCCGATTGCCAATAACCGGACGGCACGCGGGCGGCGAAGCAACCGGCGGGTCGAAATTTTAGTCTACCAACAGAAGATCACGACCGGCGGCTGAGCGCCGACGACTCATTGCGCCGCTGTTAATTGTGCATGGCCGAGCATCGAAACACGCCCGCCGAAACCTGTTCGGGAGCTCTCAGGGGATTCTCGCGTCCGTTCGGAGACGGCGGCGCTTCAGCGCGCGCGGGCACCTGTGCGACTTGGATGATGGCTCAAACGATGCGCGGCGCGCGGCCAGCGTGTATATTGGCCGCCGCACTGTGGCTCGGAGGATGCGCCGTTCCCAAGGCAGGGACCAGTGAACCGGCGCCCGCCGCCCGGCTCCCGGTGGCTAAACGGCATGTCGGCTATGTCACAGTGGCGTCGTGGTACGGTCCCTGCTTTCGGGGCCACCGCACCGCTTCCGGCGACGTCTTCAATGAGAACGCTATGACAGCCGCCTCGCGGACGCTGCCCCTCGGCACGCGCGTGCGCGTCGTCAATCTCCGCAACGGACGCTCGGTGATGGTGCGAATCAACGACCGGGGGCCATACGTCCGTGGCCGCGGAATCGATCTCTCAAAGAGGGCGGCTGAGCGGCTCGGGATCGTCCGCCGCGGCATCGCGCGCGTCAGAGTCGAATGGCCTGATGAGACGGCTTCGAGTCGGGACGTGCGGCCGAGCAGACGCATCTATCGCGAAACGCCGTCGCGCGATCCTCACCGGCGTTATCGCCGCCGCCGTGCCAGACGACGCCACTACTACGCCTCGGTCCTCGAACGGCCGCGCCCATCGCCCCGCACGGTCTCCAGTCCTGTCGGCGAATGGCTGCTGGGAATGCTGCCCTAGTTCTTTCGTTCGTCGCGTCCGAGCGCAGCGAAGGCTCTCGCCCGCTCCTGCGGGCGTCTTAGCGGGCATCTGGATATGCCGCGCGCCGGCTGGACTTGGTTTTCAAAATCGGAATAAATGCAGGAGGACGGTCAGGATGCCGTGAGAGGGTTCGTTCCGACACCAGCAAAAATCATCGACCACATGGTGTCCCGCCTCTTCCGGGGCAGGCCTCCGGAGCCCTCCGACAACCTTCTGGATCCCGGATGCGGAACCGGGGTGTTCCTCGCGGGTGTGATTCGATGGTGCCGGGAAACCGGCCGAGCGCTGCCGCAAATGGTGGGTATCGAGTCCGAGCCGGGCCGGGCGCGCGAAGCGCGAGCGCAGTTTTGCAGCACGGATGGCATCCAGATACGGCACGGCGACTTTCTGACTGGCGCGATCGAGCCGTTTGATTTTGTAATTGGCAATCCGCCCTACGTTTCGATTTACAGCCTCTCCGAGGAAGAAAAGCGCGGCTACCGCGTCGCGTATGAGACCGCGCGCGGGCGCTTCGATCTGTACCTGCTTTTCTTCGAGCGCGCGCTCAAGTGCTTGAAGCCCGGCGGGCGGATGGTCTTTATCACGCCCGAGAAATTCCTCTACGTCGAAACCGCGAGCCCGCTCAGAAGATTGCTGGAGAGGGTCCAGATCGAGGAGATCGAGTTCGTGGACGAGGAGAGCTTCGACGGCCTCGTCACCTACCCAACGATAACCACTATTGCTAATCGCCCGCCCAGCGGAGCCACCCTGGTCCGGATGCGCGATGGAACGCAGCGAAGCTGCCGGCTCGACGGTGGGGGCTCGTGGATGCCGATCATCCGGGGCGGCAGCGCGGAGCGCTCCTCCGGCGGCACATTGCGCGACATTTGCCTCAGGGTGAGCTGCGGCGTCGCCACTGGCGCTGACGACGTATTCGTTCGCCGCGCGGACACGTTGGAGCCGGAACTCGCGGCCTTTGCCCTGCCGACGATTGCGGGACGCGAATTGACGAAGCCGGGCGAGATACGCAGCCATTCTGCTTACGTGATGCTCGTTCCGTATACGAAAGAAGGCTCTCTGCTCGCCGAGCGCGACTTGGGACCGCTCGGGCGCTATCTATCACGCAAGCGCGAACGTCTGACCCAGCGTACATGCACGCGGCGAAAGCCGTGGTACGCCTTTCACGAGACTCCGCCGCTGCCCGAGGTCCTAAGGCCCAAGATCCTCTGCAAGGACATCACGGAAAAACCGTATTTCTGGATCGACCGTGAGGGCTCGCTGGTGCCGCGTCACTCCGTGTACTACATCGTCCCGGCGGACGCGGGGCTTATCGAACGGCTCTGCGATTATCTTAACTCGCCCGAGGCCGGGCGATGGCTGGCCGAACATTGCCAAAGAGCCGCTAACGGTTTCCTTCGCCTGCAAAGCAACATCCTGAAAGAGATGCCCATTCCCGATGGCCTCGCGCGCTCGCGCCGCCGCAAATCCGCCTCTCGTCGGCAGCTCCAGTTTCCGGAGCTTGCCGATTCCGAAAGACTCGCCGTCCGATGACCACCCCGTTCGACGCCGTGATCGAGCAGATAAAGCTCCGCGGATTCCACAACCAGCGTCTTGAGGATCATTCCGATATTGTCAGCGAAGGAATATTGGACGATCTGCGCAAACGATGCGCGCCGTTTGGCGCCGATTTCGCGGCGGGCAGGATCACCTCGTGGCTGAACGTCCGCACTCCGGGCGCCCGGAACCGCAAGATTGATCTGCTTGTCGGCGAAGCTGACGCCAGCGGGAAGCCGGATCTCGAAAAGCTGCGCCTCTGCGTCGAGAACAAGTCGGTAACAACCGCGCATCGAAACCAGTACGCTCGCTTCGACGACCTGAACGAGGCCCTGCAGGTTCTGCATAATGCGCAGGCCGAAGCAATTGTTGTCGCCACGGTTATTATCGGCGTC
>JAKAVC010000115.1 GCA_021817345.1 Deltaproteobacteria bacterium
CCGATCTCCTTGCCCTTGTTGGTGAAGAATAAGAGCCGGTCGTGAGTCGATACGCGCTCCAGGCTTTCGATAAAGTCCTCGTCGCCGGTCGTGGCGCCGAGCTTGCCGCGTCCGCCGCGCCGCTGCGTGCGATAGACCGAGAGCGGAGTGCGCTTGATATAGCCGCCGTGGGTGACGGTGACGAGCACGTCCTCCTCGACGATCAGGTCCTCGATCGAAAGCTCGCCCTCGTCCTCGATAATCTGGGTGCGGCGCGGATCGGCGAACTCCTTCTTGATGTCACGCAGCTCCTCCTGGATGAGCTTCATCAGCTCTTTCTCGTCGGCGAGAATTTTCTTCAGCCGCGCGATCGTCTCGAGCGTCTCCTTGTGCTCCTGCTCGATCTTTTCGCGTTCGAGCGAGGTCAGGCGGCGAAGCGTGAGATCGAGGATCGCCTGCGCCTGGAGCTGGGTGAGCCCGAACTGGCGCATCAGGCCCGTACGCGCGCTCTCGGCGTCCTTCGAGTTGCGGATCAGCTTGATTACCGCGTCCAGATTCTTGAGCGCGACCAGCAGGCCTTCGAGGATGTGCAGCCGCGCCTCGGCCTGCTTTAGTTCGTAGCGCGAGCGGCGCGTGATGACGATTTTGCGATGCTGCAAAAATTCGAGCAGCATGTCGCGCAGGTTGAGCTCGCGCGGACGGCCCTCGTGAATCGAGAGCATGATCATCCCGTAGCTCTCCTGCATCTGGGTGTGCTTGTAGAGCTGGTTGAGCACGATTCGCGGCTCGGCGTCGCGCTTGAGCTCGATCACGATCCGCATTCCGTCGCGGTCGGATTCGTCGCGAAGGTCGCTGATCCCCTCGATACGCTTGTCGTTGACCAGATCGGCGATCCGCTCGATAAGGCGCGACTTGTTAACCTGGTACGGGATCTCGCGCACGATAATCGACGCGCGCCCGCTCCGCTTGTCGGTTTCGATCGCCGCCAGCGCGCGCATCGTCAGGATTCCGCGTCCGGCAAGATACGCGTCGCGAACCGCCTTTTTGCCGAGCAGAAGCCCGCCGGTCGGAAAGTCGGGTCCCGGGATGATTTCGAGGATTTTCGCGAGCGAAAGTTCAGGATCCTCGGTGAGCTTGAGCAGCGCGTCGCAGACCTCGCCCAGGTTGTGCGGCGGGATGTTGGTCGCCATCCCGACCGCGATACCGTCAGCGCCGTTGATGAGCAGGTTCGGAATCTGCGCGGGCAGAATCTCCGGCTCCTCGCCCGAGCCGTCGAAGTTGGGAACGAAATCGACCGTGTCCTTGTCGATATCCGCCAGCATCCGCTCGGCAAGCCGGGTCAGACGCGCCTCGGTGTATCGGTAGGCGGCCGGCGGATCGCCGTCGATTGAACCGAAGTTGCCCTGGCCGTCGATCAGCGGGTAGCGCATGCTGAACGGCTGCGCCATCCGGACCAGCGAATCGTACACGGCCATGTCGCCGTGCGGATGGTAACGCTTGAGAACCTCGCCGACGACGCCCGCGCACTTGGAATGGCGGCGGTTGGCGAGCAGTCCCTCACGGAACATCGCGTACAGGATGCGCCGATGGACGGGCTTCAGCCCGTCGCGCAGCATCGGAAGCGCGCGTCCGATATTCACCGACATCGCGTAGTCCAGATAGGACTGCCGCATGTCGTCTTCGATACTCAGAAGCGACGGTTCGTTATGAATTGGTTCGTTGCCGTTGGTTTCAGCCATTACAGCATCTCAGCGAATCAGTGTTGCGTTCCGGTGGCGCCTACCCACTAAAGGGGTGTTCCGCCTTAATCCAGGCAATGAAATCTTCCCAACTACACCGGCCGTCGGGCTTCTTTCCGTTCCTGTCCGTCCAGTCCAGCCGTGCTTTCCCGATGTCCAAGTAACCTTGAAAAGCATCGTCGATGTACACAGACAGTCGGAGGCCGTTATTTCTTAGCTCGGTTTCAACCTGCAGCGATGCCGTGACCTTTCTGGCCATGGTGCCTCCTTAGGCTTCCCCCTCGAAGGGCAGGCTTGTGAGGAAACGAGATAGGCGACTCGCCTCGATCTTGGTTAGATCCGCCGGCAAAGAGAAAGTTACCTCGAAATCAGGTCTTAGTTTGAAGATATGGGTTATTATTCCCGTATGAGTGGAATGATTGTGGACTGATTCGACGGGACGGTGGTTGCTCTCGGCGCCCGGCTCCGCTTCACGATCGAAAGATAGAGGGGCCTCATCCAGAGCATTTACCCCTCCCGTGGCTGCCGCACCCAGATCCTTGATCTTATAGGCCCATTCGAAGCGAGAAGGCGAGTTCCAACGCCCAGGAATGTATCGGCCAAGCCTGAGCTTCTCGAACTCTCTGCACGCTTCCTTGATCTGTGCCTCGTTCAAGCCAGTACGGTTAGCGAGGGTCGACACCGATGTCGCCGTCATATTACGCTCATATTGTGAGTTAAAAGACTCAAATATCTTCTTAGCCGTAGAGGAGCCGGCGCACAATTCTCGCAGCTGCGCAACAATATCACCATTCATGCAAGGAGCCTCCTTACATGAACAATATTAGAGATGAAACACGGCCTTGTCAATAAGTTTATGGATATTAAGGCCATAAAATAGTGGAGCCGCAGGGCGACGCAACCTAAATATCCAGGTTCCTCACGTCGAGAGCATTTTCCTCGATGAACTTGCGCCGCGGCTCGACCTGATCGCCCATCAGTTTCGAGAACATCTCCTCGGCCTCCTCCATCGAGCCGATCTGCACCTTGAGCAGCGAACGTGTCTCCGGGTTCATCGTGGTGTCCCAGAGCTGCACCGGGTTCATCTCGCCAAGACCTTTGTAGCGCTGAATCTCGACGCCCTTCTGCCCGGCCTCGATTACCGCGTCGGCGACAGCCTTGAGCGTTTCGACGGTGCGCTCCTCGTCGCCCGCTTTTATTTGCAGCGGGCTCTTGATTGCCTCAATTTCAGGTGCGAGCCGGCGAATCTCGCGCATCTCTCCGCAGTGGAAGAGGGTCTGATCGACCACGGTCGGGGCGGTCGCGCCGTTGGTGCTGTGCGAAAAAACCGCCTTGAAGTGCGTGCCGTTGTCGGCCTCGATTTTATAGACCAGGTTGTCGTCGCGAGTTGCCTTGCGAAGCGCCTCGGCCATCTCTCTGGCCGCCTGCTCGGATTCGAAACTCTCCTGGGTGACTTTCTTTTCGTTGGCAAGCCGGGCCAGCGCGGCCGCGAGCGGCCGTTCCTTGGAGCGGCGCTCGAGCTGCTCGAACATGCGCTCGTGATGAAGCGCCTTTCGCACCAGGGCCTTGAGCGCCGAGCCCTTGAATTCGCGCGCGTCCTTGCCTTTGCCGGCCTCCAGGGTGAGCGCCTCGGCACCGAGGTCGGTCAGGTAGTCCTCAAGCGCGCCCTCGTCCTTCACGTAACGCTCCTGCTTGCCCTTCTTTACGCGGAAAAGCGGCGGCTGGGCGACGTACAGGTAGCCGTTTTCGATCACCTCGATAAACTGGCGGAAGAAGAACGTGAGCAGCAGGGTGCGGATGTGCGAGCCGTCCACGTCCGCGTCGGTCATGATGATGATCTTGTGGTAGCGGAGCTTTGCGAGGTCCTTGTCCTCGCCGATACCCATCCCGAGCGCGGTGATCAAAGTCCTCAGTTCCGCCGACGACAGCATCTTGTCGATCCGGGCGCGTTCGACGTTCAGAATTTTGCCGCGAAGCGGCAGGATCGCCTGGGTCCTGCGATTGCGCCCTTCCTTGGCAGTGCCGCCTGCGGACTGGCCCTCGACGATGAACAATTCGCTTTGCGCGGGGTCGCGCTCCTGGCAGTCGGCGAGCTTGCCGGGCAGCGAACCGGAATCGAGCGCACCTTTTCGACGCACCAGGTCTTTCGCACGCCGCGCCGCTTCGCGCGCGGTTGCGGCCTCGATCGCGCGGCCCACGATTCGCTTGGCGGCGGCGGGATTCTTCTCGAAAAACTCACCGAGCTTTTCGTTCACCAGCGCCGTGACCAGGCCCTCGACCTCGGAATTGCCGAGCTTGGTCTTGGTCTGCCCCTCGAACTGCGGCTCGGAGATCTTCACGCTGATGACCGCGGTCAGGCCCTCGCGCGTGTCGTCGCCTTCAAGCCGCATGTCCTTGTTTTTGAACAGGTTGTTTTTCGCGGCGTAGTTGTTGAGCGTGCGGGTAAGCGCCGACTTGAGGCCCGACAGATGGGTTCCGCCCTCGACCGTGTGGATATTGTTGGCGTAGGCGAAGATCGTCTCGTGAAAGGCGTCGGTCCAGCACAGCGCGCACTCGATATCGACATTGTCGCGCACGCCCTTGAAGAAAATCGTCTCGTGCAGCGCCTCGCTGGTCTGAACCAGCGAATCGACGAATTCCTTGATTCCGCCGGCGTAATGGAACTCCTCCTGCTTGCCGGTGCGCTCGTCCTTGAGCCGGATCCTAAGGCCGGCGTTCAGGTACGCCATCTCGCGCAGATAGCGCGCGACCGTCTCGTACTTGAACTTGACCTCCTTGAAAATTTTCGGATCGGGCGAGAAGGTCGTCTTGGTGCCGGTGGTCTTGGTCACGCCGCGCTCCTCGACCTTGGTCTTGGGCACGCCGCGCTCGTAGCGCTGGAAGTAAACCTTGCCGCCCCGATGGACTTCGACCTCGAAATCCTCGCTGAGCGCGTTGACGACCGAAGCACCCACGCCATGAAGGCCGCCTGAAACCTTGTAGACGTTGCGCTCGAACTTGCCGCCGGCGTGGAGCACGGTATGCACCACCTCGAGCGCCGAGCGCTTTTCGGTCGGATGCATCTCCACGGGAATTCCGCGGCCGTTATCGGCGACTGAAATCCGATCGTCGCTAAGGATGACGACGTCGATCTCGGTGCAGTATCCGGCGAGCGCCTCGTCGATCGAGTTATCGACGATCTCGTTGACCAGATGGTGAAGGCCGCGTTCCGCAGTGTCGCCGATATACATTCCGGGACGCTTGCGGACCGCCTCCATCCCTTCCAGAACTTTTATGGATTCTGCGCCGTAGCCTTCTGAAGATTGAGTATTTGCCATAGGAAAAAAGACCGAACTCCTCGCCGCCGACGCCCCCCTCGCACAACTAAAAAATCTAATCCTTTCGGGTCAGGATGTAAAGCAAATTCGCAGCAACATCCCAGTCGCTGTAAAACAAGATTTTATTCAATGCTCAACAAACAAAAAAGTCTTGAATTTACGGAGAAAAATCAGCCGTGGATCCGACGCGGCGGAAGGGGTCGTGATTCGGCGGAAACGGAGATAAAACAGAACGCCATTTTGGTGTCGTTCGAGCGCCTACTCAGCGCCTGCCTCAAGTCCTTCCAAGGGCCTCGCGAAGGTCCTTTACGTACCGTGGAACGCTATCGCGTACCGGCGCGCGCCCCAGCCGATTGGTTCCCCTGCGGCGACGCGGCAGTCGCGGCTCAGTCGACCGCGCGCAGGTCCGCCAGCATCTGCTCGGGTCCGACGTAGCCAACCGTCTGTTTGCGAATATGCCCGCGGGAATCGATCAGAACCACGGTCGGAACGCCCATGATATTGAACTGCGAGATAATTTTTTTGTTGCGATCGTCCTGTGCGGTGAGGTCGGCGCGCACCCGCACGAATCGCGCGGCAGCCTGAATCACGGCGGGATCCCGAAATGTCGTGCTCTCCATCTCGTGGCACGGAATACACCAGTCGGCGCTGAAATCCAGCAGCACCGGCCGATGCTGCCGCGCGGCGATTGCAAGAACCTGCTCGGTGTACGCCTGGAAGCTGAGATGGGGCGGGCGAGCGCGCGGAATCAAGAGGTAAACCAACGCGGCCACGGCCACGACGCCGAGCGCCGAGCGGATAATCAGGAACGGACGCCATCTCCTGCCCGCGCCCGTGATGAATCCGAGGTACACGCCCGCCGCCGCGGCATAATAGGGCAGCACATGAAGCATCAGGTGCCCTGGCACAACAGGGTCGAGGAAATAGATAGCAAGCCCGGCCAGCGCGAATCCGAAAAGCTGCTCGATCCACGCCAGCCATTCGCCCGAGCGCGGCAGCCGCCGGATACTTCCCGCCGCCATCGCAAGCCCGACATACGGAAGTCCAAGCCCGACTGCCAGCGTGAAAAACAGCGCGAAGCCGAAAAGCGGGCTCCCGCTGCGTTGCACCGTCAGCAGAAGCCCGAGCACAATCGGTCCGATACACGGCGCCGCGACCACGCCCATCCCGAGCCCCATCAGGAAGGAGCCCGCGTGGCCGGGCCGCGCCGCTCCCGCCCGTCGCGCTATCCACTGCGGCGGCTGAAGTGTGAAAAGTCCGAAGCTCGAAGCGGCCAGGACCAGCAATACCGCCGCGATTGACGCGAGCAGGTAGGGATTCTGCAGAGCCGCGCCGAATAATCCGCCCGAGAGCGCCACCGCAACCCCCACGCCCGAGAACATCGTGGCAATCCCAAGCACGTACAGGAGCGCCAGGATGAGGACCCGCCTCGAACCACCGCCCTGGTTGCCGAAGTACGCGATCGTCACGCCGATGAGCGGATAGACGCACGGCGTCAGATTAAGCGCGAGTCCGCCGAACAGGATTATCAGGAAGCCGAGCAGGTATCCGTGCCGCGCGAATGTCTCTTCCAGGTTTGCGCCGGGTATCGCGAGCCCCGCCGCGTCCGTCGCCGACCTTGCAGTTCCCGCCGGCGCCGAGCCAAGCGTTCGCAGATCGACGGTCCTGCTGACGGAAGCCGGACTCAGGCATTGGTGATTGTCGCACGCCTGGTAATTGATCGTGATCGTGGCTGGCAAGCCGCCTGACGCCGACAAACCGGCCGCGGCGACGATCGGAACGCGGAACACAGCCGTTCCGGTGAATACCGAAAGCTTTCGCCCGCGGGCGAATTCGAGCGCCTCCTCATGGGCCGGCGGGTATTCCACCGCTCCCGCCGTGACCTCGCCCGGCGTGCTCACGCCGAGCCGGGTCGGAATGTAGTACGAAGCCGTGGGATGGTTCGAATTGATGTGCCATCCGGGCAGGATTTGCGCAGTCACTTCCATGACCGTGCGCGTGTCGGCCCGAAGCGGCGCCTCCAGCGTGACCGAGGAGATTCCGACCACGCCGGCGGCTAGCCGGGCGGCTTCGGCGGCCTGAATCCGCGCGCCCAGACTCGCGGCGACGCTCGCGAGAAAAACGGCCAGCGCCATGATGGCGGGGCGCCGCCGGCCTGAGACGGTCCGATCTCGGCACGGGCGCACCTTTTCGCAAGAGCCTGTCACGTGGTGATCGCTAGCGCGTGGATCAAGCGATGAACGGTTCCACGAGCGAATCGGGAGTCTACCTGTTCTGGCTGGCGATTCCATCGGTCAACGGCACGCTCCCCACGATTTCCAGGCCGTAGCCGGGAAGATTGGCAAGACGCGGCGGGGTGTCCGAAAGCACGGTCATCTTGCGCACGCCAAGGTCGCGGATGATCTGCGCGCCGACGCCATAGTCGCGGAATTCCGCGTCAGGCAGATTGACCCGCGTGGTCGGCCGACGCCCGGCCTTGGGCGAGGCTGCGTCGAGTTCGGCGGCGATGGTATTGGCCTCGCGCTTGACGTAAAGGAAAACGCCCTCGCCCGCGGCGGCGATCTTCTCGAGCGCCGCGTGCAGGAGCTTGCGCGTATTGCGCGCCGAGTAGCAAAACACATCGCCGGGCAGGTACTCGCGATGGGCCCGGACCAGGATCGGTTTTGCCGGGTCGATGTTGCCCATCACCAGCGCGATATGCTCGGTGAAATCCACCAGGGTGCGGTACACGATCGCGCGGAATTCGCCGTAACTGGTCGGCAGCCGCGCCTCGGCGACCCGCTGCACCATCGTTTCATTGCGCAGCCGGTACTCGATTATATCGGCGACCGTGATGATCTTGAGCCCGTGGATGCGCGCGAACTCGATAAGGTCGTCGCGCCGCGCCATCGTGCCGTCTTCGCGCAGAATCTCGCAGATTACGCCGGCCGGCTTCAGCCCTGCCAGCCGTGCGAGGTCGACCGCGCCCTCGGTCTGTCCGGTCCTGACCAGCACGCCCCCGTCGCGCGCGCGAAGCGGATAGACGTAGCCGGGGGTGATGAACTCCGAGGCGCCCGCGTCTTCCCTGACCGCGTGCAGAATCGTGGTGGCGCGATCCTGGGCCGAGATTCCCGACCCGCGGCATCGCTTGGCGGTTATCGACGCGGTGAAAGCGGTGCCGAGCGGCGCCTGGTTGTCGCCGACCATCATGCCGAGCCCGAGCCGGTCGATCCGCTCCGCCGCCATCGGCAGGCAAATCAACCCGCGCCCGTATTTGCTCATGAAGTTGACCGCCTCGGGCGTGACCTTTTCGGCGGCCATGCAGAGATCGCCCTCGTTTTCGCGCTCCTCGTCGTCCATCAGGATAAACATGTGGCCGCGGCGCGTTTCCTCGAGCGCTTCTTCGACCGAAATGAAAGGCGCCTTGGCCTGGGTGCGTGGGCTAATCTCTCCGAACATTGCTGAGACCTTCAGTGCGGCAAATCAGATGACTTTCCCGAGCCGTGATTCTAGCCTTCCCGGGCGCCTCTGGTGAACCCCACCGAAGGCGGCTCGTTTGAGCCTTCAGGTCGTTTCCTCGTGCCCGATAGGATAATCGCCGACCCCGCCGCGAAGCGGCTGCCACAGCATCCGGTCCAGTCTTAGCTCGACTGGCTCGCGAAACTGGCCGAGCCCGATCGTCATCGCTTCGTGCCCGGCGCGCGGCTGGGCCCGATAGGTGCCGAAAAGCCGATCCCACCAGGGAAGATTGAAACCGAAATTGCTGTTGGTCTCCGGCGCCAGCACCGAGTGGTGCACCCGATGCATGTCCGGCGTCACGACCAGTAGCCTGAGCAGCCGGTCCACGCGCTCGGGGATATGCACGTTGGCATGATTGAACATCGAGGTCGTGTTCAGCGCCACCTCGAACGCAATCACGCCGGTCACCGGCGGACCGAGCGCCGCGACGGCGCCCAGCTTGATTACCAGCGAAAGCAGGATTTCCACCGGATGGAACCGAAGCCCGGTGGTGACGTCGAAATCGAGGTCGGTGTGATGCATCCGATGGACGCGCCATAGCAGCGGCACCGCATGGAACATCACGTGCTGCAGATATATCACCATGTCGAGCGCGACTACCGTCAGGACCACCGCCGCCGTCCACGGGAGCGAAACCGCCCGCGTCAGGCCCCATCCCCGCGCGGAGGCGAGAAGCGCAAGGCCGACCGGCGTTACGGAAAGCAGATAAAACTCGATGAGCGGGTTTATCGCCGCGATTCCAAGGTTGTTCGGCCATCTGGCGGTGCGCGGAAACGAGCGCCGCCGCCGCGGCATCGCCGATTCCCATAGCGCCATCGCGGCAAACACCGCGAGAAACGCCGCAAACCGTATCGTCTTTTGCGAAAGCACCATCGACGCCGAAATATTGTAGCGCATTCCCGCGCCACGCCATCCTGCCTTTTTCGCGCCGTTGACGGGCGACGGCCGACTTGGCTAAACGGAACTTGAACGACCGTTTAATAGGGAGGCTTGCCGCATGCCTCAGAAGGAAATCGTCGTTGACGCCGACGGTCATATCCTGGAGCCGCCCGACCTCTGGGAAAAGTACCTGGAAGACAAGTACCGCCCACGCGCAATCAAGGTTGTCAAAAACGAGCAGGGTCTCGAATGTCTCCAATACGACGGCCGCCTGTCTGAGCGCGCGTATCCCGGATTCCTGAGCTCGCTCGGCGCGATGGGGCGCGAGCAGGACGCGCTTCGCCCAGACCCGGAGCGAACCTACGTCGGATGCGCGCCGTTCGGTTCGATGGACGCGAAAGAGCGGATCGAGCTTCTCGACCGCGAGCAACTCGACAAGGCGGTTCTCTATCCCACGCTCGGGATCTTGTGGGAGTCGGAGGTCGATGACATCGAACTGTCGCAGGCCTATTGCCGCGCGTACAACCGATGGATCGCCGACTTCTGCCGCCCGTACAGCGACCGGCTGATCCCAATCGCCCATCTTTCACTCGGCGATCCCGAGGCCGCCGCGCAGGAACTCGAGCGCGCGGTCAAGGACGGATGCAAGGGCGCGTTCGTCGCACCGTTCACGATAACCCGCAAGCCGCACGGTCATCCCGATCACGACCCGGTCTTCGCCCGCGCCGAGGAGCTCGACGTGCCGCTCGCGCTCCATCCAACGTTCGAGCCGCGTGGAATCACGCGCGCGCGATTTCACGGGATGGAGCGGATGCCGCTGCTCGGCGTGATGGCGTCGCATATCTTGCAGCAGCCGCTCACCACCTTTTTTCAGTACGGCACGTTCGACCGTTTTCCGAAGCTCAGGCTTATAGTGTTGGAATCGGGCTCGTCGTGGCTCGGTTTCTGGATGGACCGGCTCGACGAGGTGTACGAGTCGCCCTTCGGCGAGACTATCCAGCTCAAGCGCAAACCGAGCGAGTACATCCGCGAGCAGGTCTGGATTTCCGGCGATCCTGACGAACAGGCGACCGCTTACGTTGCGGACTACGTCGGTCCCGATCGCTTCTTCTGGGCGAGCGATTTTCCCCATCCCGACCATCCGGGCCGCTACCTGGAGACGCTGCAAAGAATGATCGCGCCGATGTCGCCCGAGGCGCGTCGCGGCATTCTCGGCGGGAACGTGCTCCGCTGCTACAAACTCTAAAGGTTCAAACCATGGCCGCGAAACAGCTTGTAATCGACGCCGACGGGCACATTCTCGAACCGCCCGATCTCTGGGAAAACTACCTCGAAGAAAAATACCGCCCCCGCGCTATCCGGATTAAACGCGACGAACAGGGGCTCGAATATCTCGAATACGACGGCAAACCCGCCGAACGGATGCGCCACGGTGTGTTGCATACGCTCGGCGCGATGGGCCGGCGTATCTCCGAGATGAGGCCCTCCGCTGAGCGAACCTACCTGAATTCAGCGCCGTTCGGCTCGATGGACGCCAAAGAACGGCTTGAGCGGCTCGCTCGCGAGGGAATTGACAAGGCGATCCTCTATCCGACAATCGGGCTTCTCTGGGAAGCCGAGGTGCAGGATCCTGAAATTACCAGCGCTTACTGCCGCGCCTACAACCGATGGATCGCGGATTTCTGCCGCAGTTCGGGCGGACGCCTCGTCCCGATCGCGCACCTGTCGCTGCTCGACATCCCCGTCGCGGTTGCGGAACTGGAGCGTGCGGTGAAGGACGGATGCCGCGGCGCATTCGTCGCGCCCTTCACCCATACGCGCAAACCGCACGGGCATCCCGACCACGACCCGCTATTCGCAAAGTTCCAGGAGCTCGACGTTCCCTTCGGAATCCATCCGACCTTCGAGCCGCCCGCCCTTGCCTCGCGCCGGTACGAGGGGTTGGAGCGCTCGGGATGGTATCACGCCGCGATGGCGTGTCAGCCGGCGCAGGTCGCCTTCACCACGCTGTTCTCCTTCGGCGTGTTCGACAAATTCCCTGAGCTCAAGGTGCTGGTGCTGGAATCGGGTGCGGGATGGGTCGGCTACTGGATGGATCGGATGGACGCGCTGCACGAGGTTCCGATCAACCGCGCGCCGCTCAAGCACCTGCCGAGCGAGTACATCCGCACGCGATGCTGGATCTCGGCCGATCCGGACGAACGCGCGCTCGCCGGTCTGGTGCGGTTCGCCGGCGAGGACCGGTTCTTCTGGGCGAGCGACTTCCCGCATCAGGACCACGGCCCCAACTACATGAAGGAACTCGCGGGAATGCTCGCCGCGATGCCTGCGACGGCGCGCGCCAAGATAGCGGGGCTGAACGCCGCGCGGCTTTACAAGCTCGACTCCTAACGCCTCGTTCACCCGCCTGCACGGCGCGCGCGCTGATGCTATTTATCCGGCGTGACCCGCACGATCGCAAAGGCGGTGCTGCTCGCGGCGGGACGCGGAACCCGCCTCGGCTCGCTCACCGAATCGACGCCCAAGCCGCTTCTCGAAGTGGCCGGCGCGCCACTTATCGCGCATATCGCAAGCGCGCTCGCCGACGCGGGTATCCATGAGATTGCAATCGTGACCGGCTATCTCGCCGAGCAGCTCGCGGCGTGGTGCGAATGGTTCAATCGCGCTCATCCTGAAACCCGCCTGATTCCCATTCGCCAGCGCGAACTCAACGGTACGGCGGGCGCGATGCTCGCGGCGAGGGAGTTCCTCGCCGATGAAGACACATTCGTGTTCGGATGGGGCGACGTGCTGATGGACCGGCACAACTATTCGCGCTTCGTCGCGCATGCGCGTTCGGAACCATACGACCTGCTGCTTGCGGTCAATCGCACGCGCGACCCGTGGCGTGGCGCGGCGGTTTACGTCGATGACCGAATGCGCGTCGTTCGGATCGTCGAAAAGCCGCCGCCCGGCACTTCGACCACCAACTGGAACAACGCTGGACTGTTTGCCGCAACCCAGCGCCTGTTCGACCATGTCGAACGGCTAACTCCCTCGACGCGCGGCGAACTCGAGCTTCCGCAGGCAATTGCGGCGATGGTTGCCGACGGGCTCGACGTCCGCGCAATCGACGTGCGCGGTTTCTGGAGCGACGTCGGCACGCCCGAGGACCTCGAAACCGCGCGAAAGCGCTTTCGGCCGAGCGGCCCGAGCCAACGATGAGCACGCAGGCGTGGAGCAGGGAAGAGCTCGTGCGCGCCGAGGCACTCGCGCGCGGGCTATCCTCCGCGGCGCCGGTGTTCGCGGTTCGCGCCCCCGGACGCGTGAACCTCATCGGCGAGCATACGGACTACAGCGGATTGCCTGTGCTGCCGATCGCGATCGATCGCTCGACGGTCGCCGTTGTGTCCGCGCGTTCCGACCGCGCGATCCAACTCGCCAATGCCGATCCGGCCTATCCAGCGCGAAGCTTCGCGCTCGCTCCCGAAATCCCACCGTATCCGCCCGGCGACTGGGCCAATTACGTCAAAGCCGCCGTCCAGGGCGTGCTCACGCACTTCTCCGCGCGTGGCATCCCAATCGATCGCTTTTTGGGTGCGACGTTTGTTATCGACGGGCGCGTGCCCGCAGCCGCCGGCCTTTCTTCCTCGGCCGCGCTGACCGTCGCGTCGGCCCTTGGGCTCATGGCGGTTAACGGGCTTGAGCTTTCGCCGCGGGAAGCGGCCGCGATGGTCGCGCGAAGCGAGTGGTACGTGGGTACGATGGCGGGCGGAATGGACCAGGCGGTCTCGCTGATGGCCCGTCAGGACCACGCGGTCCTTATCGAATTCAATCCGCTTCGCGCAACAGAGGTTCCGATGCCCGCAGGGGCCGCAGTGGTCGTCGCCGACAGCCTTGAAGTCGCAGACAAATCGGGACGGGTACGCGAAGAATACAATCGCCGGGTGGTCGAATGTTCGCTCGCGGCGCGAATCCTGGGCCGCGCTTTCGGGATCGATGGCGCAACGATTCTCGGCGATATCGTGAATCAACTCGGCAACTGGCGCGCCGACGACATCGTTCAGACCCTTACCGCGATCATCCCGGAGAGATTTACCGGCGGAATCGCGCAGGCGGCGGAGTTCCTGGAGATCCCCGAGCCGGAGCTTCGCTCGGCTCTCCTTGGCGAAGGCGCGGCCCGGAGCACGCTGGACGAGAGCCGCCCGCTCGAATGTCTAAGGCGAGCGCGCCACGTGCTGAGCGAGACCGAACGGGTGCATCGCGCCGTCAAGGCGCTTTCCGAGGGTCGGCTCGATGAAATGGGCGGCCTGATGGACGAATCGCATCGAAGCCTGCGCGACGACTTCGAGGTGAGCACCGAGAGGCTCGACCGGATGGTCGAATGCGCGCGTCGGGCCGGAGCTTACGGCGCGCGGCTTACCGGCGCGGGGTTCGGCGGATGCATGATCGCGCTCGCCGACGCGGCGAAATCGCCCGCGATTCTCGCGGCGCTGGAGCGTGATTACTACGCGACGCTCGCTCCTGATGCGGCCGCGCGCGCCCTTCACGCGACAATGCGCGCCGGACCGGGCGCGAGCTTAATCAGGCTTCGCTAGCGTGATGCTCCGCAGATAAGTTGATGAGATGTCGCTCGGTGGAATGAGATTCTTCGCTTCGTTCAGAATGACCGGCGCGCGCACGGTTGTTGGTCATTCTGAGCGAAGGCTGCCGAAGCGAAGAATCTCATGCCACTGGCGTCCGCGGTAAAATCATTAACTGGACGCCACGCTAGCGGCGGAATCGAACCAATCGCGCCGCATGCGGCGGTATCTCGAGCAGCCCGTGCGCCTCGCGCTCCTGGTTTCCCAGCTCGAAAACCCCGCATCGGAGGCCGGCGCCGGAGTTGAGTCGCGCGGCGTCGATTCGCTCGACCGACTCACCGCGGTTCAGCACCATATGAATCGAGCCGTCCGAAAGCCGCTTCGAGAGAATCCTGAGCGTTGACGCAGCGCCCGGTGCCGGTTCGGCCGCGAGCGGCGGCTCGTCGCGCGATTCGCGGTCGATTTCCGCGCCGATTTTCGCAACCGCGTGAAAGAGCGTCGCGCTTTCCCGTGTGAGCAGGCTCGCGTCGTCCGAGATGAGCAGCATCCCGCCCGAGACCGCGATCGTCGCGGCGAGCGAATGCCGTTCCTCGTCGGACAGGCCGGTTTCCTTCGCGCGCAGCATCAGGCAATCCGGATCGTTGAGCCAGAGCTGGCGATGCATGAAGCTCCGCGCGATCACCGCGTTCAGCGCCTGCGCCGTTCCCGGCACGCCCATCTCCGGAGCGCTGGATTCCCAGTACGGCGCGACGTCCTCGCCGATGCGCATCCCATCAACGATTCCGACCGCCTGCCCGAGCGGACATCCGCATCCCAGGATGAATGCGTCGTCGCCCGCGCCGCGCCGGATGGCTTCAAGTCCGCGCCGTAACGTCTCGGCCCGTGTCAGATTGCGCGCATGGCGCCGTCCTTCGGCCGCCGCCGCGTAAAGAAAATCGAGCTTCAGGTACGTGTAACCGAACTTGCGCGAGAGCCGCTCGAAAAGCCGCTCCAGATGTTCGGCGAAAGCGGGATTGCTCGGATCGAGCGCGTAGGCGAACTTGTCGTCGATAGTGCTCCAGTTCGGGTTGTAACCCGCGCGAAGCGGCTCGCCTGAGTCGTGCATGATGAACCAGTCCGGATGCGCGCGCATCAGGCGCGATTCGCGGCTGGCGAGAAAAGGAGCGGTCCAAAGTCCCGCCGTGAAGCCCGCTCGGCGGATTTCGTCGGCAAGTCTTTCGAGTCCGCTCGGAAATTTCGCGTTGGTCGAATCCCAGTCGCCGAGCGCGGACTGAAACCCGTCGTCAATCTGCACCACGTCGATCGGATAGTCGCCGCGCATCGCGGCGAGCGTCCGCAGATTCGCGCGTACCGCCTCTTCGGTCACGCCGTGGAAATAGTGGTACCAGGAGCACCATCCGCGCTGGTACGGCGCGCTCGCCCTCGCATCCATCGCGCGGCCCAGCATCGCGGCCCATCGTGCGGCCATCGCGGCGACGCTCCTCTCCGAGCGAAGAATCGCAAGCGGCTCCAGTTCCCGCGACTCGCCCGGCCCAAGCGTCACACCGTCGAGCATCAGGCGGCCCGTCGCGCGCTCGGGCGAGGTGACGGTGACTGTTCCGAACTGATTTGCCGCACCGATGAACCCCGCCAGCATCCGCTCCGGCCGTCCTGCGCACTCGAGCACCGTGAAGAGTTCCGAGGTCGCGGCTTCGGGCATCTCCGGCGGACGGACGCTCTCGCTCTGATGCGCAAGCCGAATTATCGCGGGCGCGTCTTCCCTCGGATGACGTCCCAAGTCGCCGACCGTTGCAAGTCGGGAGCCGCTCCACGACTGATAGCCGTGCTTGAAGAAATGCGCGGGCGCGTCCGGCGGAAATCCGGTCGGAATCTCGAAGCGCGCCTCGTTGAGAGTCACGGGCGCGCCGCTTCGATTCGCCACCGACGCACGAATCACGCTCTCGCCGTTTTGCTCATGGACATTCGCCGAGAGTTCGATTCCGCCCTGGCGGGTAAGCGTCTCGTGACGGTCGAGCCAAAGCGAGCGCCGGATGTTGCCCGAATCCCAAAACCGAATCTCTGTTCTCATGCGGTCCGGCCCTTTGCCTGTCGGTATGACACATTGGCAAGGGAACTCAAGGCAAAGTCGTCTCGCCTGAAAGTTTCGGTTCTGGCAAACTTGCGCTTGGTGGGGGAGCAGACGTTTATCGACAACCAATCGGAAATCGAAGCAGCCGAGGGCAACGAGCCGCCTGGGGAAGACGCACCATCATCCTCCGACCGATGGTCGGGACGTCTCGCCGCGTTTCGCGCGCTGCGCCATCGCAATTTCCGTCTTTTTTTCTTCGGACAGTTCATCTCGCTTATCGGCACCTGGATGCAGTCGGTCGCGCAGGCCTGGCTGGTCCTGAAACTGTCGAACTCCTCGATGGCGCTTGGCGTGGTCGCGTTCGCGGGCTTCATGCCGATCGTGCTGGTCGCATTGTTCGCGGGGGTGGTGGTAGATCATGTCGATCGCCGCCGTCTGATTATCACCTCGCAGACACTGCTGATGCTGAGCGCGTTCGTGCTCGCATTTCTCACCTGGGCCGGGATCGTGCGGGTCGAATACGTCGTGATTCTGGCCGCCATCAACGGCCTGGTCAGCTCGTTCGATTTGCCCGGACGGCAGGCATTCGTGGTCGAGATGGTCGGCAAGGAGGACCTGCCGAACGCTATCGCGATGAGCTCGATGATCTTCAACGGCGCGCGGATGGCGGGGCCTGCGGTTGCGGGCCTGTTGATCGCGGTCATCGGCGTGGCCGGATGCTTTTTTCTGAACGGCCTGAGCTACCTCGCGGTTATCTGGAGCCTGTTCCAGATGGATCTTCCGCGCCGGCGGATGGAGCGGTTCGGCTCCGTGATGCTGCTTCGGGTGCGCGAGGGGCTCGCCTACGTATGGCGCCATCGGCCGTCGCTTTCCCTGCTTGCGGTCGTGGTGGTGAACAGCGGCTTCGGGGTGCAATACGCCGTGCTGATCCCGCTCTTTGCGCGCGACCTGCTCCATGCGGGCGCGAGTGGCTACGGCTTCCTGATGGCGGCGCAGGGGCTTGGCGCGGTGGTAGGGGCGGTCGCGATGAATTCGCGGCCGAGCACGCCGCGCGCGTTACGCCAGAATCTGGTCTTTGGCGTCTTCGCGGTCGCGGTCGCGATCTTCACCTTCGGGCTATCGCCATGGCTTTGGCTGTCGATGGCTGCGCAGATGCTGGTCGGCGCCGGCCTGATGCATCACATGGTCACGACCAACACGATGCTTCAGTTGTTCGTGTCCGACGAATTGCGCGGGCGCGTGATGAGTATTTACACGCTTTCGTTCATCGGGACCGCGCCGCTCGGAAGCCTCGAGGTCGGATGGGTCGGCGAGCATCTGAGCCCGCGGCTCGCCGTGGTGATTTGTTCGGGCTTCTCGCTGCTGTGCGGATGCTTCCTGCTGACCAGGCTCGGGATAATCGCCGAGGCGCAGGCTCAAAGCGAGGTCGCCGCGGCCGCCGATTGATTGGTTCCGTACCCGCGCGCCGCTTGCGCATAGCGGGATCCTCCCTCGATAATCGGCGGGTGGCAGGCAAAGCCCGAAAGAAGACCGCTCCGGCCACCGCTGACGCCGGCCGCCACGCGGCCGCGCTTCGCGCGATTCCGCCGGTTGACGAATGCCTGCGCCGCGCTATCGAACGTCCGGCGCTCGAAGGATTCTCACGCGCTTACCTGAAGACCGTGATTGCGCGGGTGCAGGATGCGATGCGTGCGGCGATTGCCGAGGGCCGCGCGATGCCTCACGACCGCGCGGCTTTGATCGACGCGCTTCTGGACGAAGCCGAGCGCGCGATTTTCGCCGACCGTCCCGCGATGAGGACGGTCGTGAACGCCTCCGGCGTTGTTCTGCACACCAACCTCGGACGCGCATTGCTCGCCGAGCAGGCTATCGAGGCAGTCGCGCAGGCCGCCCGTTCCGCCGTCAACCTTGAATACGACCTGGCCCAAGGAACCCGCGGCGATCGCGATTCGCTGCTCGAACGGGAACTTTGCGCGCTTACCGGCGCCGAGGCCGCGACCGTGGTGAACAACAACGCGGCGGCGATTCTGCTCGTGCTCAATTCACTCGCGCGCGGCAGGGAAGTCGTCGTGTCGCGCGGCGAGCTGATCGAAATCGGCGGCTCGTTCCGTATCCCGGACGTGATGGAGCGAAGTGGCGCGCTCCTGAAAGAGGTTGGCACGACTAATCGGACCCATGCGCGCGACTACGAGGCCGCAATCGGTCCGGACACGGCGTTGCTGCTCAAGGTGCATCCTTCGAACTATCGAATCGTTGGTTTCACCAGCGAAGTGTCGTTGCCCGCGATGGCCGAAATCGGGCGTCGCCACGGCGTGCCGGTAGTCGAGGATCTCGGTTCGGGAGCGCTGGTCGATTTGAGCGCCTACGGGCTTCAGCGAGAGCCGATTGTGGCCGAGCGGATTGCGGCCGGCGCGGCCCTCGTCACATTTTCGGGCGACAAGCTGCTCGGCGGTCCGCAAGCGGGAATAGTGGTCGGCAAACGCGAGCTTGTCGCAAGGCTCAAGGCGAACCCGCTCAAGCGGGCGCTTCGATGCGGCAAGCTTACGCTCGCGGCACTCGGGGCAACGCTTCGAATCTACCTGCGCTCGGCCGAGCTCGGCACCGAGTTGCCCGCGCTTCGGATGCTGCGGCGCACGACGGGCGAGCTTGGCGCGATGGCTCCGCGCGCGCGCGACATCCTGTGCGAGCGGCTCGGCCCCGGATTCGGCGTCGATATCGTGGAATCGACCTCGCAGGTCGGCTCGGGCGCGCTGCCGGTGGAGGAAATTGCGACAATCGCGCTCAGGGTGACGCATCCCGCGATGTCCGCCGACGCGATCGCGCGCCTGTTTCGCACCGCCGAGCCGCCGGTTATCGGACGAATCAAGGACGACGCCTTCCAGCTCGACCTGAGAACCGTCGAAGACGCCTCGATGCTCGCCGTTGAGTTCGCAAAACCGCGCTCCTGACGCGCTCCTTGCGCTATACCTATCGCGGGCGTAGAGCAGGATTCACTCCATCGGCCGGTAAAGGATTTCGGGCCATGCCCGACAAGACCTACAAGGTAATCGAAGTGGTTGGCGTGTCCGACGACAGTATCCAGCAGGCCGTCCGCAACGCCTTGGCCAAGGCCCATCAGACGATTCGCAATATCGACTGGTTCGAGGTCAACAATATCCGCGGAGCCGTCAAGGGCGATGGAAGTCCCGTTTTCCAGGTGGAGATCAGAATAGGCTTTCGGCTCGAAGGCGACCCCGCCAACTAACTGGATTGGTTTGATAGAGGCCGGGGCGGCGCCGCGTTGCGCTCCCGGCGCCGACGGCGATAAGAAACGAAAAACCACTGATACCGTGCGCGCCCGCGTATCGCCAGCGCGCGTGATACGTATCACCCGAAAAGGGGAGACGCAGATGAAGTACGGAACCTTTCTGTTCCAGACCTCGCCGGTAAGCCTCGCGTCGGTCGCGCGCAAAGCTGAAGAACTGGGCTTCGAATCGCTCTGGCTACCCGAGCACATAATCCTGCCGACCGTTTACAAATCCGCCTATCCTTATTCGTCGAGCGGGCGGATGCCGGCGCCGCCCGACACCCCGTTGCACGACCCGATGCTGGTGCTCGCATACGTCGCGGCTATCACGAGCAAAATAAAACTGGCCACCGGAATCTACGTGCTGCCGATCCGTAATCCGTTCACAACCGCCAAGGCCGTGGCCAGTCTCGACGTGCTCTCGGGCGGACGGTTCATCTTCGGGGTCGGAATCGGATGGCTTGAAGAAGAGTTCGAAGCGGTCGGGATGAACTTCAAGGATCGCGCTCTGAGGACCCGTGAGTACGTCGCGCTGATGAAGGAACTCTGGACCGGGGACGATCCGGTTTACGAGGGAAAAACCGTCAGTATCAAGGGCTTCAAATTCATGCCGAAACCTGTCCAAAAGCCCCATCCGCCGATCGTCTTCGGTGGCCACACCGAACCTTCCCTGCGGCGCGCCGCGCGGCTTGGCGACGGATGGTACGGAATAGCCGAGTCGATGGACGGGATTCGCGAGGTCATCGGGCGGCTTCGCGAGCACGAACGCCAGCAGGGACGCAGCCGTCCGCTGGAGTTGACGGTCAGCCCGCGCCTTGGCGGCCCGGTCACCGTCGAGCAGGTCAGGCAGCTTGCCGAAGCGGGCGTCGAGCGGTTGCTTCTGGGCGCCGGGCCCGGCACTCGCGACCAGCTCGCCGCGATGGAACGATTTCACGACGACGTGATGACCAAATTCTGAGAATGCCCCACTATCACGGCCTGTCGACACACGCGAGGCAAGCCTTGGCGGGCAAACGCTCCGTGCATATCATCTATTCAAGGCCCCATGCGTCACGTGGAGGCGTGCGTTATTCATGAAAATCTGTCCCCGGTGTGAGAAGACTTACCCGGATACTGAATCGTTCTGTGAGACCGACGGAAGCGCGTTGGTGTCAACCGGACCGGCTTTTGCCGAACCGGGCGCGGGCTCGCCGTCCAGCGGCAAAGTGGAATGCCCGGTGTGCGGCGGTCAGGCCGAGCCTGGGGAAGTCATTTGCAATTTCTGCGGCACGCGCCTCGTCCCCGAAGACGCGGCACCGCCGCCGCCCGAACCCCGGCGCGCCGCGGCCGAGACCCGGCGCGCGCCAACCCAGGTACATCGCCAGCCCGAAGGCCGTCCGTCAGGACCGATCACCCGCCCTCAACCGCGTCGCCGGCGGCTTGCGGTTGTCGGTTATCTGGTCGCGGCGACGTTGGCTCTGGTCGCGGGGATCTACCTCGCCCTGCATCTGACTCCCCACGAGCATGAAAAGCTTGCAACCGCACCGAGCCCGAGTGCTATCGCCTCGCCCGCGGCGCCGGTGGCGATGGCTCAGCCGCTGGTCGCGCTGGCGAACCTGATCCCGCTCCAGGTGATCACCGGCGGCGGAGCGCCGTCATCCGAGCTTACCACGGCGATCGCCCGGAGCAGGTTCGATAACAGCAAGTCCGAACTGCTCGACTCCTACAAGCACGTCCTTTCGGAAAATCCCACGGCCAGCGACGGGATGATGGTGCGGATACACGTGCTGCCTGACGGAACCGTTGACCGCGCCGCCGTCCGGACTTCGACCTCGCCTAATCCCGATCTCGACGCGAAAGTCGTCAAGTCGATGATGGGATGGAATTTCGCCACCACCGGGGGGCCGAAAGTGGAGGTGGATTACCCGATCATCTTTGCGCCGAGCGAATCCGAGCGGGCGAAGGTGGAGTCCGCACTGCAGACCAAAGTCGCAGCTCTGACACCTTCAGAAGCGCCGGAGTACGCCTCCTCGACCGCGCCGCCGACGCCGGTTGCCTCGCCTTCACCAGAAATCGCCGCAGTGCCGAGTCCGGCGCCCGCTCCCCGGGTCGAGACGCGCCGCGCTCCGCGCGTCAGGCGCCGCCGGACCCGCAAGGAGGAGCTTGCGGCGCTTCCCAAGCCGACTCCGTCGCTACTTGAACGCGTCCAGAAGGTGCTCAAGTCGAACCCGAAACTGCGCCGCGTGCATGCTTACACGGCGGATGGCACGGTTACGCTTTATGGAAAGGTGTTCGACACGAATGACAAGCTCCTTGCCGAGCGGGTGGTCAGGGGTATCCCGGGCGTTACCGGCGTGATCAGCACGGTCACGACCGACACTGCGCAATGGAAGGCCGAGCAAGACAAGATAAAGCGGCACCTGGTGAACGCCGGTTTGCCCAATGTCAACGTCAAGGTTATTGGCAACGACGCCTACCTGAGCGGGAGCGTGAAAACCAGCCTCGAACGCGAGCGCGCGGTGACGATCGCCGAGGGTGCCGCGCCGGTAACCGTGCGCTCGAACATAATCAGGGTCGAACCGGGCAGCGTTTTCGGTTTTTGATGAGTTTCGCGACGCAGGGGGCCTGACACAGTTGGCCTAAAGGCACGTCAATCAAAGACTTGACCTGATGATATGGACTATTGACATCTTGGGAATGTAGAGTTTATATGGGCGCGAGAGTGCGGCGGATCGTTTTTCCCACCGAGGAGGTTTCCGTTCCATGGCTGAAGCAGCACCTACATTGCAAGCAGGCTTTCCAGATGATGCCGAGCCGCTTCAACAAGGACGCGGCCAAAGGCCTGAACGCCATCTACCAGTTCGACCTTTCCGGCGACGGCGGCGGCAAATGGCATGTGATCATCAAGGACCAGACGTGCGAAGTCAAAGAAGGGGCGGCGGCCTCGCCCAATATCACTATCTCGATGACGGCGCAGGATTACCTGGACATGCTGTCCGGGAAGCTTAACGGCCAGATGGCCTTTATGAGCGGCAAGCTCCGTATCGCGGGGGATATGGGGTTGGCGCTTCGGATGCAAAGCCTGTTTCAGCAGTAACAATTCCGGGGTTTTCGGCATGGGGCTCGGGCGCTCGGGCCTCATGCCGAGCGATCCGCCAGCCTGACAAGTTTTCCACGAAGAACGATAGCCCGAACGCTTCCAGGGGATTTTCGCAGGGACTTCGGCACGCCGCCGATACCGGTAAGAAGCAGTCACGCCAGTCAGCCAGCCTGAACCGCTGAACGAAATACCGAATCGATACGACAAGCTCGCGAGACCAGACGCTTGCGGTCTTCAAGACCGAAAGGAGAATCGGTCCACCCCGCCGGGGGAACGAGGAGCCAGATGAGTTCAAAGGAGATGTCCGACGCCCAAATCACGTTGACGGATGGCGAGGAAAACCTCGGCGATCGCGAGGAGAGTTCGCTGGCGAATAAGCTCTCGAAAGAGCTGAACAACTGGCGGCGCCAACGCAGCACATCGCGTCCAAAGCGCCCCGACGGCCAGTCTTCGCCGAATACGCAATCCGAGCCGGCCCGTACTATCCGGGTTCGCGGGCACGAAACCCTTGTGGTGAGAAAGCCCAGGCTCGCTCCGAAGCCGCCGTCCGCCGCGCCCGAAGACAACTGAACCGGCGCACGCCCGGGAATATCCGGCAGTCCGCCGCCGCCCGGTGAAATTTTTTCAGGTGCGAAACACTTCCACCGGCGTCCCGCGCGAAGCCTGCTGCGCCGGGTAGAGTGTCGCCAGCAGGCACAGCAGGATCGACGCAATCGACACCCACACGAAATTGATCGCGTGAATCGAGACCGGCACGGTCGCGATGCCGTAGATTTGGCGCGGGATGTGGATGAACCGGTAGTGCGACAGCGCTAGGCATCCGCCGACTCCAATCAGTACGCCGGCTATCGTCCCGGCCGCGCCCACAATCAGGCCCTTCAGCACGAAAATCAGCCTGACAGCGCCGCGCGTCGCCCCCATCGCCATCAGCACCGCCACGTCCTTTCGCTTTTCCATCACGACCATTATCAGCGTCGCAATTAGATTGAACGCGGCGACTGCGATCAGCAGCATCAGGACCAGCGTGTAAATCCGAGATCGGA
>JAKAVC010000019.1 GCA_021817345.1 Deltaproteobacteria bacterium
GGTTGCGGGAGCGGGTCGCCACCGGCTCTTCATCCGCGAAGCGCCCGTCTTCGCCCAGCGCGCAACGCCCAAAAAAGCGAAGGGAGCGGATTCCCGCTCCCCGCGCTTCGTCCGAAACCGCGGCCCGCCTTACTTGATCGCGAGCGCGTTGGGCGGCGAGCCGACTCCGCCCGGAATATGCAGCGGCGCCGAAGTGATGAAGAATTCGTAGCGATTGTCCGCCGCGCAATCCTCGGCTAGCGCTTCGAGATTCCACATCTCGCCGATCGGCATCCCGAAGAACGCGAGTAGATGGAAGTGCAGGAAATCCTCGCCTTCGCCCTTCGGCAGCGGTTCGAGCGCCGGCGAGTCGGAGGCGACCGCCGCAATATTGTTGTCCCAGAGCCACTGCGCGGTTCGCGCGGTGCCTTCGATTCCCGGCACGATCGTCTCGCGCGCGAGTTCTTCCCTCACTTCCGGACTCGTGCCCAGATAAAACTCGGTCCATCCGATACGGATCAGCAGGATATCGCCCGGGCGAAGCTCGGTTCCCTGCTCGGCGAGCGTCTCCTGGAGATCCTCCAGCGGAATCGTTGTCGGCCTGAGGAAATCGATTTCCTTGCCGATACGCTTGTGGTAGCGCCCGATATCCGCAAGCACTCCCCGCCCGGCTATTCCGCGCCGCGCGAGGTTGTCGATTCCGAGCCGGTTGCCGCCGCGTCCGGTGATCTCCTCGTCCGGTATCCCGTTGTACGCGCCGAACATCGGATGCTTCACGTGGGCGAGCGCGTCCCATTGCGAGGACGCCTGCGGATAGAAGTTGTCGAGGTAATCGTCGAGGACGAATTCCGCCGGCGAGGGGAAGATCTTGACGGTGTGGCGATGGGCTCCGCGGGTGAAAAGCGGGGGATCGGGAATCGTGATCGGCAGATTGAGCGCAAAGACTTTGCCGCTTTGGACTGACTGCACCGCGGCGCAAACCCGCTCGGGCGTGAGCAGGTTGATGGTTCCGATTTCGTCGCTGTCGCCGAACACTCCCCATGCGGCTCCCGCTGGCGCGTCGGGCCTTACCGGCAGTTCCTCGTAGCGCGGGAGCTTCGGTCCCGTGGACTCAGGCGCGCGGGGCGTCGTGGCGGCGCGTTGCGGAGCGGCCTTTTTCGGCGCGGGTTTGGCCTTGGGTATGGCCTTCGGAGCAGCTTTCGCCGCAGCCTTTGGTCCGGTCTTTACAGCTTTCGCTTTTACGCTCGGTTTTGCGTTGAGTTTTACGGGTTGGGCGGCGGCCTTGGACTTGGCGACCGGCTTGTTTTTCGGTTTTGGAGCGGGTTTTCTGGCTTTGGCTTTAGCCACCAGCATTTCCTCCTTCGGCGAGGCTCAATCCTCTCATACCAAGGCGCCCACCAATCGCAAAGAGCGCGGCCATTGAATCGCAACTTTCGCGGGCTTTGTTGCGCGCTCGCGCCTTCCTGCCCTCGCCCGGGTCGGGAGCAGGCGCTTTTTCAGTCAACATAGCGGTTTGCGCGTGCGCGGCGCGGTCGTGAAGAGGCAGCGGTCGTCAATGGGCAGTCGCAGCATTCGCTGAGAAGAGCCAGAGGCGGCGGAGGAAAGAATGTCTTTGGCCCGCTCGCGCTTTCCTGCCCTCGCCCGCTGACCGGGAGAGGGCGGCGCGGAGTGCCGGGTGAGGGGCCGCAATGAGAAATTCCGAGGATGCGTGCGGCCGTCGCCAGCGCGCCCGGGAGGCGCTTACCGTGAGCACCTAAGTGGAAAGCAGGCTCTCGACGCGACTGCGTATTCGCAGGTTTAACGGAACGGAGCCGTTCCGCCGGCAACGCTTCCGGCTGACCATAGTGGTTTACCTCCGGTTCGGGCTCGCAGTAGCATCAGGCGGGCTTCCAACGCCCGACTCGGAGACCGGCCCAGCGTCTTCCGGGGGAAGGGCGGCAGCGCTTCCACCCCGCTTGAGAGGCAAGCCTCTCAATGATAACTTCTGATCTTTGCTCCTTGCTCCCGGCGTGGGGCTTAAACCCGTAAGGAGGACAGACAGCGCGTGAGGCGCTACGAAACTATTTTTATTCTGCGCCCGGACTTGGGCGAAGCTCAGCTTCAGGAAGCGGTCAAGCGTTTCGAGGGTATTGTCGCCAGCGGCGGCGAGCTGATCGAAACCGACGAGTGGGGTTTCCGCGAACTTGCCTATCGTATCAAGGGCGAGCGCCGCGGTTATTACGTCCGGCTCGACTATGCCGCCGAGGCCGCGACCATGAACGAGGTCGAGCGCAACCTGAAGCTCCATGACGCCGTCCTGCGATTTCTCTCGGTCCTGGTCGAGCAGGAAGCCGATGTCGCCAAGGCCCGCGAGGACGTGGAGGCGCGCAAGCGCCGTATCGCCGAGGCCCGCGCCGCCGCCGAGGCCCGCGCCCAGCAGCGCGCCGCCGCCGCGGCCGAGGCCGAGCAGCAGCGTGCCCACGAAGAGCAGGCCCACGAGCACGAGGCCGCCTCGTCGGAGCACGCCGCTGCCGGAGAGCCCTCGGAACAGGAGCAGGCGGCGGAACAATCCGAACCCGAGAGTGGCGGGAAACAGGATTGAGCTTTGGGGCCGAGTGGTGGGCGGACCCGAGGTTCGGGTCACGCCGCGCGGCACGGTCGTCATGCGGCTCATCGTGGACTGCGCTTCTCGTCCGGGCGAGAAACTCGCGTTTTCGGTGGTTATGGCCGGCGACGAGGCGCGCCTGCTGGGTGGCGAATTGAGGCCGCACGACGAGGTCACGGTCACTGGCAGCCTGCGCGCGGTTGTCCGCAGGACGCCTTCGGGTTTGCCGGAGAACCTTTTTGAAGTGATTGCCGAGGCGATAGAGCCTAAGAAATAAAGTCTTTCGCATCCGCCGCGAGCCGGAGTTGGGACGAGTTTCAAGGTTTCGCGGATGCTATGATTGGTGGAAACCGACGATGGTTGAAGACGAAAAGACCGAACATGGCGGCGACGCCGAGCGCGAGTATCACGGCGGTCACGGCCGTTCTCCGCGCGGACCGCGTCCCGAAGGCGAACGCGGCGGCGAAGGGCGCGGCGAACGCGGGCCGATGCGCCGTCGCGGTGCGGGGCGGCGCAAGGTGTGCCGCTTTTGCGCCGACAAGACGCTCAAGGTCGATTACAAGGACGTGCGCACGCTTCAGACTTTTATCACCGAGGGCGGCAAGATAGTTCCGAGCCGCACCTCGGGAAACTGCGCGAAACATCAGCGGCAGCTCGCGATGGCAATCAAGCGGGCGCGGGTGCTCGCACTGCTTCCATTCTCGACCCTGGGGGTCTGAAGACCGCGAGCCGTGACGCGCCAGGCAATAATCGGGATGGTCAGGGCGGCGGCGCTGTCGGCGGCGCTGTTTCTGGCCGGCGGAGCGATTCCTGTCGCGGGCAGTATCGCGATGTTGTTCGCGCCGGCCCCGATCCTGATTTTCGCCGTCGGCCGGCTCCATCCCCTGATCCGCACCATGATCTCCATCTGGCTTGCCGCGGGGCTGGTGCTGGTCGCGGCAGGGCCGGTTGCCGGGGTGGGCTATCTTGCCACTTTCGGGCTTGCGACCGGGATGATGGCCTATATGCTCGAGCGCGGTTGCTCATTCGAGCTGATCGTGGTCGTCACCACGATGGTGATGTTGGCGGTGGTGACGGCGCTCGCGCTTGGGATGGCGGGTTCGCCCGACGCGCTGCTGGCGACGCTCCATCATGCGCTCACCGAAGGGATGGAGCGGGGGCGGAGCCTTTACAAGGTCTTTGGGATAGAGTCCGGAGTTCCGGCCGAGACCGAGGCCACTATCGTCCACTGGACGGTCAGGCTCGCTCCGGCGCTCGTGGCGATGTCGTCGGCGCTGATGGTGCTGGTCAACCTGTCGCTGTTCTGGCGATGGGTGGGAAAGCATCGCCTGACCTACCAGTTGTTCGGCGATCTCGCGAAGTGGTCGACGCCGGAGTGGCTTATCTGGGTTTTCCTGGCGACGGGATTCGCGCTGTTCGTTCCGGTCAAGGCGCTGGACACGATCGCGCTGGACGCGTTCGTATGCGTGGCGGCGGTGTATTTCTGCCAGGGGCTCGCGATCATGTCGTTTTACTTCAAGATGCTCGCGATGCCGTCGGTGGCGCGCGCGATCATCTATTTGATAGCGGGGATACAGCCGGTGCTGGCCGCGTTGGTGTGCGCGGTGGGCGTGTTCGACCTGTGGGTCGATTTCCGCAGGCTCAAGCCTCCAAGCCAGGAGGCAGACAATTTCGGCGATTTTTTTTAGACGCGAGGGCGTAAAGAGGCGGGTATCACGATGAACGTACAGGTAATCCTAAACGAGGACGTTGCCGATCTCGGACGGACCGGCGACGTGGTCAAGGTGCGCGCCGGTTACGCGCGCAACTACCTGCTGCCGCGCGGGCTCGCGATCGAGGCGAACCCGAGAAACCTCCGCGTGTTCGAGCATCAGAAGCGTATCGCCGCGGCCCGTCGCGAGGCGCAGAAGAGCGAGTCAATGAAGCTCAAGGAGAAGCTCGACGCCCTGGTCCTTACGATCGGCGCCAACGCGGGCGATGAAGGCAGGCTGTTCGGTTCGGTCACCAATATCGATATCGAGAAGGCGCTTCGCGAAAAGGGCTTTACCGTCGATCGGCGCAAGATCGTGCTCGTGGAGCCAATCAAGCAACTTGGCGAGTTTACCGTTCCGGTCAAGCTGCTGCCGGAAGTGGAGGCAAGCCTGAAGATAGCCGTCGTGGCGGCGGAGTAAGGGGTTCCCGGGATGATCAAGCTCTACGACTTCCTCCCCTGTCCATTCGGGCAGAAGGTGCGAATCGTGCTCGCGGAAAAAGGCCTCAGTTACGAATTGATCGAGGTCGATATCACCAAGGGTGAAAACCGCCGCCCGGATTTTCTGCGGCTCAACCCCTACGGCAAAGTCCCGGTCCTTATCGACGAGGAAACCACCGTCTACGACTCCACCATCATCAACGAATACCTGGAGGACGAATATCCCGAACCGCCCGTGCTGCCGGCGATCGGAAACAGCGCGCTTCGCGCGCGGGCCAGGCTGTTCGAGGATTTTGCGGATACGTCGTTTACTCCGCAGATCGGGCAGTTGATGGTCGAGATGGCGAAGCCGGAGGCCGAGCGCGACGCGGAACGGCTCGGACGGCTGCATCAGGGCGTCGGACGCGTGCTGGATTACCTGAACCATGAATTGCAGGGGCAGCAGTTCCTCGCCTCGGACTTTTCGATCGCTGATATCGGTTTCGCGCCACGCTTGCTGGTGCTTCAGGCGCTCGGAATCGAGGCGGGCCAGAACCGGGCCAACGTCGAAGCCTGGATCAATCGGCTGCTGGAGCGGCCAAGTATAGCCAACGTCAAGGGGTTGACTACCGACCCGATCGCCGGGATCTGAGGCTTTGCGGCCCAAGGCTCCTATCGATGCGAAGAGACGAGCGCGCCGCCCGTTGATTACGGGCGGCGCGCTTCACAACCCAAGGGGCGGCGTCGATCTCGGGACGGCTGTCCAAGTCTAGCGAGCGGCGAGTCCCTTGTCAGCGCGATCCGGCAGTCTCAAACAGGTCATCTTCGTCGCTGGCGGAACGGGGTTCCGCTACTCCGGTGAGCCTGAAAACCAGCTTTGCGCCAAAAAGTTTGTCGCCGAGGCGACCCTGCGGCTTGAGCATCCCGCCGTGCCGGCGGCATCGCGGGCACGCCAACGGCCCGCTCAGGAGGCTGACCGTCTCGGGAGTTATACGCAGGTCGAATGTGCACCCGCATCCGGGATTCTGACACGTGGTCCGATAAACCACGCCCTTGGTGTTGGTGTTGCGAGTTTCTTGTCTTGCCTGCATTGTAGGCACCTCCCTCTCCCGGGAGCTGAGTTGAGTTTAAGCCCCTCTTAGCCGCTTAGACGTAAACGGTGGAAAAAAGTTTCAAGCAAGGTGCGTGCCTTGCGCTATGCCCAGTTTTTAGCTTCCAAAAGTGTAACAAAATAGGCTCGGACGGAAATTTCTGCAGTCCGCGACCTCATTCTATAACCCGATGCGCACAAGATATCGCCTTTTTGCTACACTTTTGCGCCGGACTGTTCCCGACCATCCGGCAAAGTCCTTTTGACGCAGGCGATATGGCCTTATACTGCCCCGATCGGAGATGCGGGAGGCTCTTGTCTTCCTGATGTTAACCGGTTTTTCGCGATGAGAACCTTAACCTTTGTGATGGCTGGCGGTCAGGGGACTCGGCTTTATCCTCTGACGCGAGATCGGGCCAAGCCGGCGGTGCCCTTCGGGGGCAAGTACCGGATTATCGATTTTGTACTGTCAAATCTCGTCAATTCCGGGATTTATTCCATCTACGTGCTGGTACAGTGGCGCTCCCAGTCGCTTATCGAGCATCTGAAGGACGGATGGCAGATGGGCGGTGGAATCCTGCCAAGCCATTTCGTGACCCCGGTTCCGGCCCAGATGCGGATCGGGGAATCGTGGTACCAGGGAACCGCCGACGCAATCTTTCAGAACCTCAATCTGCTCGAGGACAACAAGCCCGATTTGGTCGCGGTCTTCGGGGCCGATCACATCTACCGGATGGATATCGCCCAGATGATTGAGTTCCATACCGAGCGCAAGGCTGCGGTCACGGTCGCGACGCTCCCGGTGCCGATCGAAGAGGCGAGCGAGTTCGGGATTGTCGATGTCGATTCGGGCCTGCGGATCCATCGCTTTGACGAGAAGCCGCGCGAACCGCGCTCGATGCCGGGGGCGCCGGGGCGATGCCTCGCTTCGATGGGCAATTACCTGTTCGATCCTGAAATCCTGGTCAAGGCGCTGGTCGAGGATTCAACCAAGCCCGGAAGCCACCACGATTTCGGCAAGGACCTGATCCCGGATTTGATCGGGAAGGTTCCGGTGTACGCTTACAATTTCATGACCAACCGCATCCGGGGCGACTCGGAGATGAACACCGCCTATTGGCGCGACGTGGGAACGCTGGACGCCTACTTCGAGGCGAACATGGATCTTCGCGACGCCCGTCCGCATCTCAACCTTTACAACACCTACTGGCCTCTCAGGACGGCCTATTACGATCAGCCACCCGCGAAGTTCGTCTTCAACGAAGACGGCCGGCGCGGACAGGCGCTGCACTCGGTCGTCTCCGAGGGATGTATCGTTTCGGGCGGAATGGTGCGCAACTCCGTACTCGGCCGCTCAGTGTTCGTACACTCTTACAGTCAAGTCGATGATTCGGTTCTGATGGATTACGTCGAAGTTGGACGCCACGCCAGGATTCGCCGCGCGATAATCGACAAAAACGTCTATATCCCCGAGGGCGAGACCATCGGTTATGATCTGGAGCGCGACCGTAAACGCTTCTTCGTGACAGATTCGGGCCTCGTCGTGATACCGAAGGCACCCAAGCGCGAACGAATCGCTTTTTAGGTGAGTGTCCGCTCGATGGAGACGACAATCGAACCCAAGCCGTCCGCGGCAAGCCATCCGGCAGGCGCCGGCGCGGAACTGAAAAGCCAGCCGTCGCCCCGCTCGCTCCCGCACGCCCGAGGAGATTCGCCCGCGCGGCGCAAGCCGCAACTCGACTTCAAAAGCCGGTTCATCTTTTACCTGATGGTCGGCACGCTCCATGCGCTCAGCCTGATACCCGATTTCATCCTGTACCAACTGGGGACCGCGTGCGGGTTCATCGCCTATCTGCTCGATCGGCGTCACGTGAAGATCGGGATGAAGAACCTCGAGATTGCTTTTCCCGATCGCAGCGAGGCCGAGCGCCGGCGCATCCTGCGCGCATCATATGTGAACCTGGGGCGAAGCGGTTCGGAATGCGTGCGGCTGGGCGGTTTTTTTTATAAGCGGCTCAAAAAACGCGTCCGGTACGACAGGTTCTGGTATTGGGTCGAGGTGCAGAAGAAGTATCCCGGCCGGGGGCTGCTGATACTGACCGCGCATTTCGGCAACTTCGAGCTTCTGCCCGCGGCACACGCGATGTACGGCTACCAGATAAGCCTGGTGCATCATACCCAGCGCTTCCTGGCGGGCGACGCGCTCATCAATTTCATCCGCAACCGGGCAGGCGTGGATACGCTGCGCAAGCACTCGGCGGCTCGCGCCGTCCTGAAAGCCCTTCGCGAGGGGCTGCTGGTGGGTATCCCGTTTGACCAAAACGCCAAGCGCAGCGAGGCGATCTTCGTGCCGTTCTTTGGCGAGCCGGCCGCGACCCCGAGCGGGCTCGCGCGTCTTGTGGTTCTCTCAGGCGCGCCGGTCGTGCCAGTATTCATCGTTCGCGAAGCCGACGGCCGCCATCATCGCATCGAAATCCAGGATGAGATCGAACTTCAGCGAAGCGCCGACCCTGAAGCCGATCTGGTCGAAAACACCAGGCGCTTCGTAAAGGCCGTCGAAGACATGGTCCGGCGCTATCCGGAGCAGTTTCTCTGGACGCACCGGCGTTTTCGCACCCGTCCGCGCGGGATGCGTCCGATCTACGACTGAAGGCCCCAGCAGGCAAATCCAGACTTAATGCTTTCCTACTTTCAGGCGATCATACTGGGAGTGCTGCAAGGCATTTCCGAACTCTTTCCAATCTCCAGTCTCGGCCACAGCGTTATCATCACCGGTCTTCTCGGATGGGGTATCGATCGGCACGGGGGTTACTTTCTCGCGTTCCTGGTTGCGACTCATTTCGCAACCGCCCTCACCCTGTTCGTCATGTATTGGAACGATTGGGTGCGAATAATCTCCGGTATCCTGAGATCGGCCTGGCAGCGCGAGATAAGCGACGCCGACGCGAAGCTCGGATGGCTGCTGGTGGTTGGAACGGTTCCTGCGGGCCTGGTCGGGCTCGTGTTCCAGGACCAGGTGAAGAAACTGCTCATATCGCCGGCCTTCGTCGCGCTATTCCTCGCGGCCAATGGCGCATTGCTGTACCTCGCCGAACTTTTGAGAAAGCGGGCCAAGCGCGCCGCTGAAGTGACGGACGCGGACCATCGCCTCGCCGGTGATCTCTCGTGGTGGCAGTCGCTCAAGGTCGGGATGATGCAGATAATCGCGCTTCTGCCCGGATTTTCGCGCACCGGATCGACGATCGCCGGAGGGTTGATGGTCGGCCTGTCGCATGAGGACGCGCTTAGATTTTCATTTCTGCTGGCGACGCCGATTATCGGAGCGGCGGCCGTGCTCAAGCTGCCCGGGCTTATCGCGTCGGGCAACCATGCGGCTATCGGCACGGCGGTCGTCGGCGGATTGTGCGCGGCGATGGGCGCGTACTTTTCCGTCAAGTTTCTGACGAGATATTTCGAGACCCGGACCCTGACGCCGTTTGCGATATACTGCGCGCTCTTCGGACTGCTCAGTTTGAGCATCTTGCGCTAGGCGCGACGCTCGCGGTCGCCAGCGCGCATTTTCCGCGAGGAGCGCGAGAGAAATCGCCGCGACGCCGGCGGATTTTCAGTCTGGGCAGGGCTTAACCTGTCCGGTGGGTCGCGAGACGGGACGCTAGCTGAGCGGCTGATGGATCGCTTCGGCCGCCTCGGCTGGCGCGGCGTGCCTGCGATGCGCGTCGGCGCCAAGGACGAGCATCAGGACTCCGCCTACCGCGATCAGCATCCCGATTACCATCCGGGCCGTCGGATGCTCACCGAGAAAGGCGACCGCCATCAGGGTCGAGAGCAACGGCACCCCTGGAACCACCAGCGCCGTCGTCCATGAGAGCGACAGCCGGCTGATCGCGCCATACCAGGCAAGCGCGCTCAGGAAATAGATGAAGAATCCCGTCAGGACGAGGACCGCGGCAAGCCGGGGATTGGCAAGCTCGCCTATCGAATGGCGGTCGAAGACGAGAAAGAGCGGCGTGAAGAGCGCAGCGGCGTAAATGAAGCGTCCAGCCGTGATCGCAACCGGCGTCAGCGGCGGCATGATCTTGAGACCGAGCACGTGCGCCGTCTGCCAGAACAGCGGCGTCACGAAAATCAGGAGCGCTGCCCAGAGCGGAGAAAAAGCGCCGCCGCCCGCCCAGAACACCGACCCGATCCCGGCCAGAACCGTCATCGTGGCCAGGATCTGGCAGCCGGTCGGACGTTCGCCGACCACCGCCGTCGCAAGGACGAGCGAATAGAGCGGCTCGGTCTGGAGCAGGATCACGCCGGCGATCGCGTTAATATGCCGGAGTCCATAGATGAGCGTCAGGCTGGTGGCGACGGTCCCCGACATCGCCATCAGGAACAGCCGTCCCGCGTACTGTCGATCGAGAAGGTAACGAAGTTCGTTCCGCGCATAGAGCAAGGGCAGGGTGCATAGTGAAGCGATTATGACCGCTCCCTCGCAGAATAGCATCGGGTCGAGCCGCAACGCGGCGTACCGGGTCAGCACCGGTTGTGCGGCGCCGATAGCCGTGTTGCTGACGGCGAGTAGGACGCCAATCTTGAAAGCGAGCGCTTTTGCGCCTGCGCTCGTATCGCCCGCCGAGGCTTTATGGAAGCCCTTTGATTCCATGCCCATAAACAAATGGCGATTATGAAGGCTATGGGCGCAGGACGATATATGCGAGCAACCGGCAGGTGAGGATTTCGACGAGCCTTACCAGGCCCGCGCTCGCGAGAAGGCCGAAAATCGAGATGGTGAATCCTGCCATGATGGCTAGCTGTGCCTAATTGTAAGAAGTTGAAGTTTCTTGAATAAGAGCAATTTTATCTTCGGAATGTACCGCGCTCCTTCGCCATCGGAGGTCATCAGATCCGCAAACGCCAGCAACTCGGGTTCTCGGATTTGCTTGGAAGCAGCGTCTTGAACTCAAAAACCGTTCGATATCCGGGCTATGGCCAAGCGAGCAAACCGCTTCCCAAAGGCGCCTACTGGGGCAAATGACACTTCAAAACAAAGCACTGCTGCACTTGACGCTTCATGTGGTTCTCATACAATGACAAGCAGGTTCTCGTGGGGGAGGGGAAACAGGGCTCAGGAGGCTCTGAAAGTATGCGAGGTACAAAAGGCAAGGTCATCCCTTTGCGCGAGGGCGACTCGGTCGGAGACAGTAACGAAGACGCGAGCAGTAGCCTTCAAGCTTTGCAGGCTGCTTCGCACAGGCCCTTCCCGGCGGTTTCGACAACGCCGAAACTGCCCCTGATGATTCCGGATGAGATTCTCGATTATTACGGCTGGGTATTCTGCCAGGGCGGATTCCTCAACCTGCAGATGACCTTTGAGCAGTTCCTCGCCGTTGTCGCCGCCGTGAGTCCGTCCGCGCTCTGCCCGGAGTACGATCCCACCGAAGGCGCTTCGGCCGATTGACCGGGGTCGGTCCTATTCACGGCACCAACATGCGAGGGAAGCCGTGGATAGCCGGTCGCGCGTTCCAGTGCCGCGTCGATAATCGAAACTCGCGTTATCCGGACACAGCCGCTAATCGCGCCCATCCTGCCCAGCATGATTACGGCGAGGACGCGGGGGCGGTACTGTTCCCGCCGCCGGGCAGAAGGCTGTTCCGGACCCATACGCTCTGCACCCCGGCAAGGTCGGTTGGAGAATTAAGGTTGTTGTCCTTGGCGATCTGCCGCCAGTTGTCGGCGTTGCCGGTGACCCGCTTGGCAAGCTGAATCAGGTTCTCTCCCGGCAAGAGCGCGAAGTTCACGCCGCCGCTGCTGGGCGTGGACGGAGGCGGTGGAAACTTCCTCGCGTACTCGTCGAACTGCTTGAACAGATGGAGCTTGGCGTTCGGTTTGAACTGGTCGATGTCCTGCTCGGGGATGTCCTCGGCGCGGACGTTCGCAATGATCTTGCTTTGATGGCTCGATAACGGGAGCACCTGGATTTCATAGCGATAGCGCGGGCTCACACCGACCAGGTTGGAGAAGACCCCAACCGGCACGTCGGCTGCACGCCATTCACTGACGACGCGCTTTTCGGGTTTGACGTTGAACAGAACTCCGTCGCCGCGGAGCACATCCTGGATCATCACGAAGGTCTGGGAGGCCGGGAAGTTGCTGACGTGTTCCTCGCCGACGGCGTATTCGGAGCCGCCGCCGGCGGCCGAATAGGTGAAATAGCCGGCGTAGCACCCACCGATCAGCAGCAGGGCCGCGCAAAGAGCAAGCTTTGGTGCCAGGGGATTGGATCGGGCGCGCGCCAGCATAGTCGAACTAGGAAAACACGCACTGACCGCGCGTGCAAGGCCAACACCCGCGAACAGGAGTGTTGGCGGCGGAATCGGACGGTAATTTCTCCCGTGCGACGGAAGTCGTTCTCCCCGTTGCTCTTCGTCGCGAGGCTCCGGCGCGCCGCTAACGCCGCGGGCGAGGCCGATCGGCATCCGCCATTGCACGCTTCGGCCTGAGACGCTAACTGGTTACATCGCATGGGTTCGAACAATACGCCTCATCATGCTGTTGCCGTGGTCGGCGCCGCCACGGCTGGGTCCGAAATCGCGCGGATACTCGCCGAGCGTGGCGCTCTCGTCGTGGTTTTCGAGCAGAATCCGCGCCCTTACGGGAAAATCGAAGACGGGCTGCCGCGATGGCACGTGAAGCAGCGCAAGGACGAGTACGAGGACATCAACCGGCGCCTCGGCCATCCCAATATCGAGTACGTTCCGCTCACCCGGCTTGGCCGCGACGTTGACTTCGAAGCGCTCAGGACCGAATGGGGGCTAAGCGCGATCGTCCTGACCAACGGCGCGTGGCGCGATCGGCCGTTTCCGGTCGAGGGTGCGGACCGTTACGTCGATCGCGGCCTGGTGTACCAGAATTCGCTCATCTACTGGTTCAACCATTACCCCGAGGCGTCGTACAACGGGCCTCGCTACGAGCTGAGCGAGGGAGCGATCGTGCTCGGCGGCGGACTTGCGTCGATCGACGTGGTCAAGGTGCTGCAGATCGAGTACACGCTCAAGGCGCTCGCCCGGCGCGGCATCAGCGAAGACATGGTCAAGCTCGAGCGCGAGGGGATCGAGCCGGTCCTCCATGCCCACGGGCTCAAATGGGCCGAGCTGGGGATCAAGCCGTGCAAGCTCTTCTATCGGCGCAGAGTTCTCGACATGCCCCTCTCGGATATCCCGCCCGACGCGCCGCCCAAGCGGGCCGACGCGCTTCGGCAGGCGCGGGCGAAGATCCTGGAGAAGGCGATGCGCAAGTTCCTGTTCGAGTTCCAGGACCTGAGCGTTCCGTCGGGAATCATTGTCGAAGGCGATAGGATGGTCGGAGTGCGCTTCAGCCGAACCGAACTGGTCGACGGCCGCGTCAGGACCGTTCCCGGCACCGAGCATGACGTGCGCGCCGCTCTCACCATCAGCTCGATCGGCAGCATCCCGGAACCGCTGCCCGGAATCCCGCAGAGCGGCGAAGTCTACAAGTACGTTGACGCGAGCATAGGGCTTTTGATGAACGGCGCGACGGCGGTTTTCGCCGCGGGCAACGTGCTCACCGGCAAGGGCAACATCAAGGATTCGCTGACCAGCGGAACGGAAATCGGCACCCTAGTGGCGGAGAGCTATCTCGGGCTGAGCGGAATCGAGATTCCCATCGCCGAGGAGATCCGCAAGCAGGCGCACGCCGAGGGCGAGAGGATCGCAGGCGCGATCGAACGGCGCGAGCCGCTTGCGCCCGGCCAGGTTGAGAAGATCCGCGCCCGGGTCCGCGAACGCCAGCGCGCGGTCGGCTACGACGGCGACTATCGCGCCTGGATTGCGAAGACCACTCCGCCCGACCTGCAATGACCGGCCGGGCGGCGAGGATCGTCTCTCGATAACCGCTTGTGGCGGCGCAACGCCCGCGCGCGCCGCTCTCCCAGCGTGCGGGGGTGCTTTACCTCCCGTGGCGCGCGGCTATACGCTCATCGTTGAACACCCTTTACGAACGGAGTTGAACGCGGTGGAAGAGCTCAGGCGGACCGACCCGGAGATCTATCGGCTCATCAAGGAAGAAGAGCGCTACGAACTCGATTCGATGCGCCTGATTCCGTCGGAGAACTACGTGTCGAAGGCGGTGCTCGAGGCCACCGGCTCGATTCTCACCAACAAGTACTCAGAGGGTTATGCCGGCAAGCGTTATTACGAGGGCCAGCGCTATATCGACCAAATCGAGACGCTTGCCATCGAGCGCGCCAAGGCGCTGTTCGGCGTCGAGCACGCCAACGTGCAGCCGTACTCGGGTTCGCCCGCCAATCTCGCCGTGTACTTCGGGATGCTCAAGCCGGGCGAGAAGATAATGGGCCTTGCGCTGCCCCACGGCGGCCATCTGACCCACGGATGGAACGTGAGCATCACGGGCGTTTTCTGGAACGCCGTGCAATACACGGTCGAGCGGGAGACCCAGCGTATCGACTACGACGCGCTTCGCGAGATGGCGCGCCGCGAGCGTCCGCGGATGATCGTCTGCGGCGCGACCGCCTATCCGCGCCAGTTCGATTTCCGCGCCTTCGGCGAGATTGCGAAGGAAATCGGCGCGTACCTGCTCGCTGACATCTCACATATCGCGGGACTGGTCGTCGGCGGGGCGCATCCCTCGCCGGTCCCGTACGCCGACGTCGTCACCACCACCACGCACAAGACGCTGAGAGGCCCGCGCGGCGCGATGATCATGTGCAAGGAGGAGTTTGCCGGGCAAATCGACCGGGCAGTCTTCCCCGGGCTTCAGGGCGGGCCGCACAATCACACGACCGCCGCTATCGGCGTCGCCCTGAAGGAAGCCGCGGCGCCCGAGTTCAGGGATTACGCGCATCAAATCGTGCATAACGCGCGCGCGCTTGCCGAAGAACTGCTCGCGCGCGGCTTCAACCTGGTATCGGGTGGGACCGACAATCACCTGATCCTGGTCGACCTGACCAACCGCAAGGTGATCGGCAAGAAGGCCGCCCGTGCGCTCGACGCGGCCGGTATCGTCTGCAATTACAACACCGTGCCCTACGATCCGCGAAAGCCCTTCAGCCCGAGTGGAATCCGGCTTGGAACGCCCGCCGTCACCTCGCGCGGGATGAAGGAGGCCGAGATGAAGCAGATCGGCCGATGGATCGACGAGGTCATCACGCACGTGGACGACGAAGCGATGTTAAAGCGGGTCGCCGGCGAAGTGCGTGAGATGTGCGGGCGCTTTCCAGCTCCGGGTATCGCGCTCGGCTGAGCGCGGATCTTCATCCAGGCGCGGGCCGAGGCCGGCTACAAACGCCGGACGCACGGCGGACGCCGTCTGGCGCCTCTTTAGGCGCATTAACATCTATTAGGTAGAAATACGCACTCGTAGCCGCTCTGCCGGTTGCGGGCCGTAGCATGCCGGGCGGCAGATTGCCAATTTCTGCATAATAAAGCACGTCACAGTTGTTGACATAGATAATAGTCTCGTATTACACAGAAATACGTTGCGATTATGTCTTTTCGTTTCAATTGCTTTCTTGTATCGCAGGTGGAAGCAGCAAGGCTCTCGATAGATAAACATAATGACGTAATTCCCTACAAAAAGTTTGGAAAGGATTTCGGCTCGCTGCGGGTGAATCGGGGGAGCGATGCGCGCCGGCGAGAGTTCAGCGAAACGAATGTGGGGTTGTTGAAGATTCGCTGAAGGTCGAAATCCGGCGCCAGGCCGAAATCGGCAGCGAGGGCGCCGTAAAACAGGGGGTTCGGTAAGTGAAACAACGGAGGCGAAGCTCAAAAGGCCAGACGGCGATACTGTTCGCTCTGGCGCTGCCGGCGATGCTCGGCGCGTTGGCGCTGTGCACCGACGTCGGCATGATGTACCTCAACTGGGAGGAACTTCAGAAAGCCGCGGATGCTGCGGTCCTGGCAGGTGCGAACCGGGGACTGCCCTACGATGCCGCGCTCGCCACTCAGACTGCCGAGCAGTATGCCGAGATGAATGGCGTGCCGCAGAACGAGATCGTGTCGACCAACGTCGCCGCGGATGACATGTCGATCACGATGACGCTTCGCCGCGACGTGCCGTACACGTTCGGCCGGGTGCTGGGACTTACGTCCGCCCCGGTGACGGTCTCGGCAACTGCGGGAATACAGTCGGCAGAGGCGGCGTGCGGTTTCCTGCCGGTCGGGGTTCCCTGCGACGCCAGCGCTCCGGTCAGCTCGGTATCGCAATGTTCCGGGAGCGGTTACAACACGGTTGAGAACGGCGGCTCGATGGTCCAGCTCAAGCCCTTTCCAAGCGGGCAGATGTCGATGCAGGGGCCGGGGAACTGGGAACCGCTCGCCTTGGGCGGCGCGGGCGGAAGCCAGTACGAGAAAAACATTATCTATGGGTACTCTGGTCCGGCGCTTACGCCCGGCGCGACGGTCAGCACCGAGACCGGGCAGATCGTGGGACCGACCTTTCAGGGCTTTCAGCAGCGGCTGCAAAATGCCGGGCAGACGAGTTTCATCTCGGCGCCGCCGGAAGACAGCTCGATCGACGCCGCCAGCCCGCAGTTGGTTCTGGTGCCGTTGGTAAATTTCGCCAGTCCAAACGGGAAAAGCAGCGTGCAGATTGTTGGCTTCCAGGAAATGTGGGTGAGCAACGTTGACGGCCGCACCGCGACGATCAGCGGATATTTCGTCAATCAGGTGCCGGGATGCAGCATACCTCAGGCAACCGGGCAGAATCCGATCAGCGAGTACTCGGCCGTGCTCATCCAGTGAAGATTGGCTGAAGGTTCCAGTGTTCGTTCCGCGTTCCTCCTCGAACGGTGAGGTTATGGGGGAAGGACGACCGTCGGTCCGATGTTCGGACCGACGGTCTCTTTTTCTCGGAGCGGCAATTCTTCAGCGCCTGAGACCGTCCCGCCCTCGCATCCAAGGCCCGCGCCGCTCGCGAGCCGCACAAGCGTTGAGCCTCGTTTCAGCGGCGTTTCGCGGCAACTAAGATAGCGACCCTGTAGCGGTTGCGCCCACCCAGGGTGGCATCAGTGCCACACTGGCGCGTAACTCTATATCTTGTAGCATCACGAAGCTCCTGATTTCGTTCGGTTTCCCGCTTCAACTCCTCAAGGCGCGCAGTTTGCATCATGGGTGGATCGCGCGCGCCGGCGATCAACAACGATCGCCTGGCGGGCGGTAGCGGCGCGGCGCACGATTGGGGGATGTGGGGATTCGCGCGCCGACCGACCGTCAGCACGTCAGCAAAGCGCAGCAGTTTCCCGGCGCGACGGTCTTTGCCGTGGCGCCCGGGACCGGCAACAGCCATGCGAGGGGGGCGCCATGAAGTCACGTTCGTGGGGAGCGAAGGGTCAAACAGCAGTAATTTTCACCCTGGTTCTTGTGACATTGCTGGGCGCGACGGCGCTTGGAACCGACGTTGCGGTGATGTACGCGAACTGGTCCGAGCTGCAGAAGGCGGTTGACGCCGCCGCGCTCGCGGGAGCCAACTTTCTGCCCAACGATCCCGCCAGCGCACAATCGACGGCCACCCAGTATGCCGAGATGAACGGTCTCAGCCAGAGCGAGATCACCGCGACCCAGGTGTCGCCCAATGATCAGCAGATAACGGTTTCGGCGTCGCGCGTGGTGCCGTATTTCTTCGGTCGCGTGCTGGGGCTCACCACCCAGTTAATCAGCGTGTCGGCGACCGCCGCGATTCCATACTCGCCCTCGACGATCGGAGGCGCGTACGAAGGCACGAACTCGGGCGGCGGTACTACCACGTCGAGCTATACGGGCCAATATGGAACCTCGACCGGACAATACGGGCTGGTGCCGATCGGGCTCGACTACAATACGACCTATACCAACGGCGAGAGCATGACCTTGCACGACACCCAGGTGGGAGCGGGCAATTGGGGTACGGTCGAACTTGGTTCTCCCGGTGGTTCGACCCTTCGCAGCAATCTTGCCAATGGTTATTCCGGTCCCATCAGTGTGGGTGACTGGATCAACACGGAACCCGGACAGGCAATCGGACCTGTCGATCAGGGCTTGACCGATCGGCTTAACGCCGCGCAGCAGACTGACCCAAGTGGTACGTTTTCCTCGCACAGCTCCAACGACCCCCGAGTTCTTTTCCTTCCGCTGGTGAACTGGGAATCGCCAAACGGACGCGCGGCGGTGCAGGTAATGGGGTTCGTTGCAGTGTGGCTGGACGGCGTAAGCGGCGGCGACCTGCAGGTGCATTTCATCACGCAGGTTGCGCCCGACAGCCTGCCAAACGCCAACGCGCCGTACTCAAATGTCCGCGGCGCCCCGATACTGATCAAGTAATCGGTATCGGCGCGCGGCGCACCGCGACCTCAGGTCGGCTCGCGAAGCCGGACGGCGGGGTTCGCGCAATACGCGGGGAGGCGGCCGGCGAGCGCGTCGCGGATGTTTGCGACCGCGATTTGCGCCATCCGAAGCCGCGTCGCATGGCTTGCGCTCCCGATATGCGGCGTCACGATCGCGTTCGGCAGTGTCAGAAGCGGATCGTCGGGCGCGATCGGTTCGGGAGAAGTGACGTCGAGTGCGGCTCCGCCCAGATGGCCTGAGGCGAGCGCTTCATAAAGCGCTCGCTGATCGATCACTTCGCCGCGCGCGGTGTTGATCAGTATCGCGCCACGCTTCATCGCGCGAAACTCGCGCGCGGAAAGCATCGCGCGCGTCTCGGGCGTCAGCGGAACGTGAAGCGAGACGAAATCCGATTCGCGCAGCAGTTCATCGAGCGCTACGCGCCGCGCGCCCGGGACTTCCGCCTTGTTGTGCCGATGCGGCTTGCCAGCTGGCTTGCGCTCGCGCGTCGTGTACAACACTCTCATGCTGAATCCCGCCGCCCGTCGCGCCATCGCGCGCCCGATCGCGCCCCATCCCACAATTCCGAGTGTCGCTCCGAACACGTCCCGCCCGAGCATCAGGCGCGGTCCCCAGGTGCGCCATCTTCCTTGGCGCGTGTACGAATCCGCTTCGACGATTCTCCGCGCCGCAGCCATCAGGAGCGCGAAAGCGAGATCGGCTGTCGTTTCGGTGAGAACGCCCGGCGTATGGCCGACGGCCACGCCCGCCCGAGTCGCGGCGTCGAGGTCGATATTGTCTACGCCGACGGCGAGATTGCTTATCACTCGAAGGCGCGGCGCCGCGGCGATAACCGGCGCGTCGATTCGATCGGTGAGCAGGGTCAGGATCGCGTCGGCGTGCGCGATGCGCTCCAGGAGCACCGCGCGCGGCGGCGGCATCTCATCGTCCCACAGGTCCACGCGCGCAAATCCGGCCAGCTCCGTCAGCGCCTGCTCCGCTATCGGACGGGTTACGAAGACGAGCGGCTTTGAGGCCTCATTGGCGGGCATCGCGAATTACCCCCGAAGGTTCAATTGTTTTACGAGCTTTGCTATACGCCTCAAGCGTGAACGACACCACTTCATCCCGGATCATCGGCCGCGCACTCGCCGACGGGCGCGCGGCGCTTTCGGAAATAGAATCCAAGCAACTGCTCGAATCGATCGGAATCCCGACCGCGATCCCGGAGGCGGCCGCGAGCGCCGAGGCGGCGGCTTCCGCCGCCGAACGAATCGGCTTCCCGGTCGCGCTCAAGGTTATCTCGCCCGAGATCAGCCATAAGAGCGAGGTGGGCGGCGTTATTCTCGGCCTGAGAACCGCCGCCGAGGTGCGCGACGGCTTCGAGCGTATCCGCCAAAATCTCGCGGCGAAAGCGCCGGGGGCGCGCTTTCAGGGTGTCGCGGTCCAGGCGATGGCGCCCGAGGGAGTCGAGCTTATCGCCGGGATAATTCGCGACGACCGTTTCGGGCCGCTCGTGATGGCGGGCATGGGCGGCATTTTCGTCGAGGTGCTCAAGGACACCGCGCTTCGGCTCGCACCGGTTGACGAGGATGAGGCGCGCGCGATGCTCGCGCAACTGCGCGGCGCGCCGCTGCTTGCCGGCGTGCGCGGCAGGGCCGCGGTTGACACGGCCGCGGTCGCCAGGCTGCTCGCCGCCCTGCCGCGATTCGCCGCTGAAAATCCAGAGGTGCGCGAAATCGACCTCAATCCAATCGCGGCCTACCCCGACGGCGTCCGAGTGCTCGACGCGCGAGTCCTTCTTGGCGAGCCGAAGGCTCGGCCCCAACCCGATCCGCACAAGGCGGCCCGAATCGAAAACCTAAAGCGCGCGTTCGCCGCAAGGACGGTCGCGGTTATCGGCGACAAGCGGATGGGCGGTTACATGTGGCTGCGCGCGATGAGCACGTTTACGGGCAAGCTCTATTCGGTGCAGATCGATCCCAACGAGATTCCCGGAATCGAGGCGATGGGCGTCGATAACCGAAAGAGCCTCGCGGAAATTCCCGAGCGCGTCGATTACGCGGTGAGCGCGGTGCCGCGCCAGGTTGCGCCGCGGATTCTAAAGGACTGCGTCGCGAACAAGGTCGGCTCCATCGGTTTCTTTACCTCGGGGTTCTCCGAAACCGGCGAGGAGCTGGGCGCGCGGCTCGAACAGGAACTCAAGGAGATCGCGCTCGGTTCGGATATCGCGCTCGTCGGGCCGAATTGCATGGGCTTGTACAGCCCCGCGGTGGGCCTGCGCAATTTTCCCGAAGAAACCACCGGCGCCGGCGGCGACGTCTGCTACATCTCGCAGAGCGGCACCCATACGATCAACTTCTGCATGCAGGCGCCGGCGCGCGGAATCAAAATCAACACCGCCGCGTCGATCGGAAACGTGCTGGTGCTGGAAGCCGCCGACTATATCGACATGATGGCCGCCGATCCGGCGACGCGCGTGCTCGGGATGTATATCGAAGGCGTGCGCGACGGCCGGCGTTTCTTCGACAGCGTGCGCCGCGCCGCGCGCCGAATCCCGGTGCTGGTATGGAAAGGCGGCGTGACCGAGGCCGGAGCGCGCGCAACCTTCTCGCACACGGGTTCGCTCGCCACGCCCGAGGCGGTATGGCGCGCGATGATGCGTCAGTCGGGCGCGGTGCAAGTGGAAAGCCTCGACGCGATGCTCGACGCGGTCGAACTTGTCGCGCGCGGCAAGCCGCTCGCCGGGCGTGGGATGGGGCTGGTCGCGATGACCGGCGGGCAATCGGTGGTGATCACCGACACTTTCGCGGGCGCGGGGTTGGAAATCCCGGCGCTCTCGGATTCCTCGTACGAGGAGCTCAGGAGCTTCTTCAACATCGTCGGCGGCAGCTACCGCAATCCGCTCGACGCGGGCGGAACGATCGGCGGCGGACTGCATCTCGGCAATCTTGAGCGCATCCTTTCGATCCTCGACCGCGACCCGGCGATCGACGCGATCGTGCTGGAAATCGGCACCGGGCTTCGGGCCTCGCGATGGGCCGCGCACGAGGAAGAAATAACCGCGCTGCTCGACAAGCTGGGCGAGTTCGCGGGCCGCAGCGCCAAGCCCTTCGCGGTGATACTTCATCCGGCGCACGTCGAGGAGATCGTCGCGCGCGCAAAGCGTCTCGCGCGCGAACGCGGATTGGTCGTGTTCGACAGTTTCGAACGCGCGGCCGGCGCTTTTCGCGTGGCGGCACAGTGCGCCGAAGCGCGTGCGCGCGTCGGCGGATAATCCGGGCGCGAAACCGGGGCTGGCATCCCTCGCGAAGCCATTGCGTACTCGACGTTGGCGCGGGGGACGGCGTCGTCATCGAGAGGGTGCTCGGCGCGTTTCGCAATGCGCGTGCGAGGCTGCTCGATCTTCGCGGCCGCGTCCGATTCGCCACGGGCGATCTCGCAGCCGATAAATGGAAAGCGCGGGTCGATGGACCGTTTGCTCTCGCGGTCTCCGCAATCGCGGCCATCCCGGGATCGGGCACCGAAACGGCGGCCGCAAGATCTGCGATGATGGTCGCAAGCGAATTGTCCCGGTGTGGGCGAGCATCTCCACGCTTTGTACCGCGCTGACGAAGCGCGAGGCGTAGACGCCGCCGCTGACTTCCAGGACGTCAGTCACGAATACCAGGAGATCCTCGCCAGCTATTGGCTGCCGAGCAGAATGAGCCGCGGGGCAACTGCTGGGATAACGCGGTAGCCGAGGGCTTTTCGCCACGCTCGAGGTTGAACTGGCCTGCCAGACCGATGGAGCACGCGTGCCCAGGCCCCAACGATATCTTCGAATACATAGAGGTGTTTTACAACCGCCGCCGCCATTGCGCGCTCGGCCATCTGTGCCCAGATGAATTCGAGCGGGCTCAACAAAAAGAAATGGAGCTTAACCAAGTGTCTACTTAATCGCAGCAAGCTCACCCCTCCTTCCGGATGCATGAAAAATCAGCCACCCGGCTGTAAAATGAGAGTCAAGGAGGCGGTTCCTTTCGTGAAGTTCGTGAAGTTAACTGCAGTTTTAGTTCTGGGGCTTTTTTCCGTCCCAGTGCCTTCGATGGCCCAGGCGCAACCTCTGGTTGCAACCCAAAGGGTTTGTGAATGCCGTGAACTGTCCGGCAATGGCGAGGGAAATGTCACCTGCCGGCCGAGCCAGCTTACTCTTTCCTTTTCCCTTCCGGCGGAAACGCCGATTCTGGCGTGCTATCACGTATATGGCGACGCGCTTACCCAAAAGCATGACGGCGCGGTTGCGGCGTTGGAAATTCGCGACGGCACCGGGACTCTTCAGCAGACCGCGGTCGCGACCGATTTGCCCCCAAACGCGCTGGGAGGCGCGGGCCTGGCCAGATGGCCCGGGAACTCCGCTCTAACCGCGTGCGGTATCATTGATTTGCCGGCTGGCGACTGGAGCGTCGATGTTGCTGTCAAATACTTCGCGTCGGCGAACGTTCGCGAGGTATGGGGCTGCTCGGTTCAGAAGTTCCAAATACCGAGCGATCTGTCGTTGATTCGCTTGCCGTAGGGGTTCAAGCCAATAGGCACGTCCTTTTGCGACCGGCTGAATCCATTGCGGTGATTGGCGCCTCTCGGTTTTGCGCACTCGCGCTTGCCGCGGCCCCCGCGCGCGCCGTCCCAAATCCCGTCCTGCTTCTCACCATCACTTCCCGGCGGCCGCGGTCCTCTCGCCCGGTTGTCCATGCGATCGACGGCACCCGGAAACCGGTTCCCGTCCAGATGTACGCGCTTACGTGGCGGTAAATCAGCTCGATGATCTTCGAACGGCTGACAGGGCCTATCGAGGTTGGCGCCGACGAAATCGCCGCCCCAGCGACGCGCCCGGAGCGCGCGCCCATATAAATGAGACGTCGATGGCCCCAGCAGGAAACACAGCCGCTCTGGGTCTGAAGTTATCATTCCCAGTTGTAAAGACTGCATAAAAGCGTTGGATATTATTGAGTGTACTGTTAGACGTCGAACCTGCAGCGTTTAGCAGGTGATGAAAAACGAGAATTGGGGGTTGATGTTTTCTCCGCGATTGAGGTTTTCAGCTTTTGGTGGAGGCGATTTTGTGGGCGGGAACCGTCCGGCTATCTGTTTCGGTTGGGTCGCCGATGCCTTTGCGCGCACGCCCCCGGCGGCTTCATGCAGGAGCGGGCAGCAGGTTGCGCATTCGCACCAGGTTGTACCCCGCCAGGGCAAAGGTGAACATCCATCCGACCCGAGCCACCCCGCGATGACGGGTCTTGCGCAG
>JAKAVC010000172.1 GCA_021817345.1 Deltaproteobacteria bacterium
TACCATAACTGATGTAGCATAACGATTGGACTAACGATGCGCGAGGCGATGCAACCCGAGATCGAGGCCTTCATCAGGGCGCTGGCCAAAGCGTCGAGAGCCTCACGAAATACGGTAGCCGGCTACAGCCGCGACCTGGCCGATTTCCGTGCCTTTCTGCTCACGATGCCGAGTGCGTCGGGCGCGGACGGCGAGGTCGACGTCGCCCTCATCGGCGCCGACCATGTTCGGCTTTACCTGGCCCATCTGATGAAGAGCGTAAGGCGCGCGACCGTGCAACGGCGGCTCAGCGCAATAAAGGCGTTCTTCCGCTATCGCGAGGGGACGACCGGCGCGCCGAGTCCTGCCCGCACACTGCGCTCGCCGAAGTTGGAACGCAGGCTTCCCACGATTTTGCAGCCCGCCGAGGTCGAGCGGCTTATCGAGGCTGACGCCGAAAACGACTCGCCCGCCGCGCTTCGCGATCGCGCTATCATGGAGACGCTTTATTCCTCGGGGCTGCGCGTCAGCGAGCTGGTCGGGCTCAACTGGCGCGATATCGATGACGAAATAGGAATGATCACCGTCCGCGCCGGCAAGGGCGACAAGGACCGCGTCGTGCCGATCGGTGAGCCTGCGCTTGAGGCGCTGATGGCGTGGCGGCGGGTTATGCCGGTCGCGTGGGAGGCCGACGGCCCGGTAATCACCAACCTGCGCGGCGGCAGGCTGACTACCCGAAGCGTCGAGAAGATCGTCGCGAACCGGCTGATACAGGCCGGACTCGTTTCATCGATAACTCCGCACGGGCTGCGCCATTGTTTTGCCACTCACATGCTCGGCAACGGAGCCGATTTGCGCTCGATCCAGGAGATGCTCGGCCATGCGAGCCTCGCGACCACGCAGAAATACACCCACGTGAGCATGAACCATTTGAAAGAGGTCTACCGCCGTGCCCACCCGCGAGCGTGAAATGGAACAGATGCACGGAACAACGATTTTGAGCGTCAGGCACGCGGGACACGTGGTCGTCGCCGGCGACGGGCAGGTAAGCCTCGGCCAGACGATCATGAAGCGCGGCGCGCGCAAGGTCCGCCGACTGCGCAATGACACCGTGCTGGCGGGATTCGCCGGCTCGACCGCCGACGCAATCACGCTGTTCGACAAGTTCGAGGGCAAGCTCCAGGAGTATAATGGAGTATTGAAACGCGCCGCGGTCGAGATGGCGCGCGACTGGCGCACCGACCGGGTGCTGAGACGGCTCGAAGCGATGCTGGTGGTGGCCGATAGCGAAAGCTCGCTTCTTATCTCGGGTGCGGGCGATCTGATCGAGCCCGACGACGGCATCCTGGCTATCGGCTCGGGCGGCAACTTCGCGCTCTCGGCGGCCCGCGCGTTGATACGCCATGCGCCCGCGATGACGGCAAGGGAAATTGCGGCGGGCGCGATGAAGATCGCGTCGGAAATCTGCGTTTATACCAACGATCAGTTCGTAATCGAGGAACTTTAGGGCTCGCGCCACCGCGACGGCGCGGACTGCGCGATAAGTCAGGCGCTTTAAGATGGCAGAATTGAACGGACCACCTCCGGTCATGACTCCGCGCGAGATCGTTTCGGAGCTTGACCGGTACATCGTTGGCCAGCACGAGGCCAAGCGCGCGGTCGCGATCGCGCTGCGCAACCGATGGCGGCGGCAGAATGTCGCCCCCGAGCTGCGCGACGAGATCGCGCCCAAGAACATCCTGATGATCGGTCCCACCGGCGTCGGCAAGACCGAGATTGCGCGCCGCCTTGCCAAGCTCGCCCAGGCGCCGTTCATCAAGGTGGAGGCCTCGCGCTACACCGAGGTCGGATACGTCGGGCGCGACGTCGAATCGATGATCCGCGATTTGACCGAATTCGCAATCAAGATGGTGCGCGAGGAGGAACGTCAGCACGTGACCGCCCGCGCCCAGGAAGCCGCCGAAGAGCGCCTGCTCGACATGCTGTTTCCCGTCCCGACCACCACGCGGCGGCCGGCCACCGTCTCACCCGAAGGCCATATCGAGCCCGCCCCGGAAGACGGCTCGCGCAGGGAGACGCGCGAAAAACTCCGCAAGCTGCTTCGCCAGGGCCATCTGAACGACCGTGAAGTCGAAATCGAGGTGACCTCGCAGGCGATGCCGACGGTCGAGGTCTTCACCCCGCAGGGCATGGAAGAGATGGGCTTCAACATGAAGGATTTGATGAGCCAGTTCATGCCCCGCAAGACCCATCGGCGCAAGGTCAAGATTCCCGAGGCGCTGGAAATCCTCACCCAGGAGGAAGCCGCGCGCCTGGTCGATATGGAAAACGTCACCCGCGAGGCGATCGCGCGCACCGAGCAGTCGGGCATCGTCTTTATCGACGAGATCGATAAAATCGCCGGCCACGACGCCAGTCACGGGCCCGACGTGGCGCGCGAGGGCGTGCAGCGCGACCTGCTGCCGATTGTCGAGGGTTCGACCGTCAACACCAAGTACGGCGCGGTGCGCACCGACCATATCCTGTTCATCGCCTCGGGCGCGTTTCATACCACCAAACCGTCGGATTTGATTCCCGAGTTTCAAGGCCGTTTTCCGATCCGGGTCGAGCTCGGAGCCTTGACTCGCGAGGACTTTATTCGGATTCTTACGGAACCCGAAAATGCGCTTACCAAACAGTACGTGGCACTGATGGAAACCGAGCACGTCCATCTGAGGTTCACGGACGACGCGGTTTCCGCGCTTGCCGAGATTGCGGCCGCAGTCAACTCGCGCTCCGAGAATATCGGCGCGCGCCGGCTGCACACGGTGCTCGAACGGGTTCTCGAGGAGATCTCGTTCACCGCGCCGGAACTTACGGCCCGCGAAGTCACGATCGACCGTGAATACGTCCACAGCCGGCTTGATCCGATCCTCAAGGATGAGGATCTTTCGCGTTACATCCTGTAGACGAAATCGATGCCGGCGAGATGACCTGGCCGCTCAGGGCATCGCCCGCGCGGTCCGGGCCGCGTCGAAACCACCGCCGTGCAGGCGGTCGGGGTCGTCGCATCGCCCGCGCGGTCCGGGCCGCGTCGGCTTCAACAAGGCATTTTCCCCGGTAGAGGCGTGAGAACAGGTGCAGGACCCGATTGAGAGAGCGCAGGTGCTGGTCGAGGCGCTTCCCTACATCAGGCGCTTTCGCGGCAAGACCTTCGTAATCAAGTACGGCGGCCATGCGATGCAGTCCGAGGAACTGCGCGAGAGCTTCGCCCAGGACGTTGTGCTGCTCGAACACGTCGGCATCAATCCCGTCATCGTCCACGGCGGTGGCCCGCAGATCTCCGAGCTGGTGACGAAGCTCGGGCTCAAGTCGCGTTTTGTGCGCGGGATGCGGGTGACGGACGCGCCCACCATGGAAGCGGCCGAGATGGTCCTCCAGCGCATCAACAAGGAGATCGTCACGCTCATCTCGCGCCAGGGCGGACGCGCGGTCGGCCTTTCGGGCAAGGACGGCGACCTTATCGTTTCGCGCAAGATGCGGATGGTCGTGAGCGACGACTCGGGGCGCAAGACTCGCGTGGACGTGGGCCTGGTCGGCGAGGTGGACGAGGTCAACCCTGCGGTGCTCCGCACGCTGGACGCCGCCGAGTTCATCCCGGTGGTCGCCCCGACCGGAGTCGGACGCGATGGCCAGACTTACAATATCAACGCCGACGTCGCCGCGGGCAAAATCGCCGCCGCGCTCAAGGCCGAAAAGCTGATCCTCTTGAGCGACGTCGAAGGCGTGAAGGACAAGGACGGCAAGCTCATCTCGACTCTCGACATCGCGCAGGCGCGCCGGCTCATCGCCCGCGGCGTAATCCACGAAGGGATGATCCCGAAGGTCGAATGCTGTATCGACGCGCTGCGCGCCGGCGTGGGCAAGACCCACATACTTGACGGGCGCGTGCGTCATGCCGTTTTACTGGAGATCTTCACCCGTTCTGGAGTCGGCACCGAGGTGGTACAGTCGAGCGCGCGGGTCGCCGAGTTGGGCTCCGGGAACCGCCGCGGCGCGGCTCGAAAGGAGTGAGACCGGCGAGACGCCGAGAGTAACCGGGATCGGAAAAGGATGAACAACAGCGAGATTGTCCAGCTTGCCCATCGCCACATGGTGGACATCTACGGATGCCTGCCGATCGCATTCGTGCGCGGTCATGGCGCGTACCTCTATGATGCCGACGGAAAGCGCTATCTCGACTTTTTCTGCGGGCTTGCGGTAACCAGCCTCGGCCACGGCCATCCGCGCGTCGTGCGCGCTATCAAGGAGCAGGCCGAGAAGCTGACCCACGTCTCCAACGTGTTTCACACCGAGCCGATGGCGCGGCTGGCGGAGCGCCTTTCGACGCTGTTCGGCAACGGGCGTGTCTTCCTGGGCAACTCCGGCGCGGAGGCCAACGAAGCCGCGATAAAGCTGGCGCGCCGATGGGGCCATCGCGACGGCGGCGGCCGCTACGAGATAATCGCGA
>JAKAVC010000052.1 GCA_021817345.1 Deltaproteobacteria bacterium
ATCTCAAAAATTCCGCCAGATCTTCGAATCCAACCTCGACATCGTTCTCATCGCCGATCGCCAGACCGGCAAGATCGTCGAGGTCAACGAGGAATTCATCCGCCGCACCGGCTTTTCGCGCGCCGAGGCGCTCGGCCGCACCAGCGTCGAGGTCGGCATCTGGGCGGACCCAAAACAGCGGGCGGAGCTTTACCGCGCGCTTGCCGAGCGGGGCTACGTCCATGGGATGGAGGCGAGGCTCAAGACCCGCACCGGCGCCTCGATTGCGACCCTGATTTCCTCGGCAATGATCCGGCTGGGCGGCAAGGAATGCGTGCTCAGCGTCGCGCGCGACATCTCCGACCTCAAGGCGGTCGAATCGGCGCTTCGCGAAAGCGAACAGAAGTTCCGCAGAATCTTCGAAAAGAACGTCGACATGGTGCTGCTGACCAGTCTGACCACCGGCACCGTGATCGAGGTCAACGAGGAGTTCGAGCGAATAAGCGGATGGAGCCGCGAGGAGTCGCTGGGCAAAAGCAATGCCGATCTCAACGTGTGGGTCGATCTCGACGCCCGCGACAGGTTCTTCGCCGAACTCAAGGAAAAGGGTTACGTCAAGAGTTTCGAGTCCGACATGAGGCTTAAGAACGGCACGACCATCCCGGTGCTGGTCTCGTCGGTCTCGATACAACTGGGCAACCAGGACTGCACGGTCACGGTGATGCGCGACATCTCGCGGCTCAGGGAAGCGGAGCGCGAAGTGCGCCAGAGCGAGGCAACGCTCAGGCAGATCTTCGACGCAAGCACCGAGTGCATCTCGCTGGTTGACGCCGAGACCGGACAATTCATCAACCTCAATCAGGCGTTCGTCGATTTCGCCGGATACTCGCGCGACGAGATAATCGGCCGAACCGGAATCGAACTGGGTTTCTGGGACCCTCCGGAACAGCGCGAGGCGTTCTATCGAGTCCTGCACGAAAAGGGACGCGTTCACAACTTTGAAGTCAATTTCAGCGTCAAGGATGGCGGGCGTTTTCCGTGCCTGGTATCGGCGGTGACGCTCGAGGTCCGGGGCCGCCGATGCGTCCTCGTGCTCGCCCGCGACATCTCCGAACGCAAGGAGTCCGAGCGCAGGCTCAAGCAGAGCGAGGAGACTCTCAGGCGCATCTTCAATTCCAGCCTCGACCCGATGGTCATCAATGACATGCGCGACGGCAGCTACGTCGAGGTGAACGACGCGTTCCTGGAGATAACCGGGCTCGCCCGCGAAGAGGTAATCGGCCGGACGTTCCGCGACCTGGGCCTATGGCCCGACAAGGCGCAATGGAAGGAATACGATCGCCGGCTCAGGAATTACGGCAAGGTGCGCAATCTGGAAGCCGCTTTCCGCGTCCACGGCGGAGCGATTGTTCCGGCGCTTATCTCGGGCGTGGTCATCGAAATGGAAGGGCGGCCATGCCTGTTGTCCATCGTGCGCGACATCTCGGTGCTCAAGGACGCCGAGCGCAAGCTGCGCGAGAGCGAAGCCGTGTTGCGCAAGACCTTCGACTCGGTGCTCGACCCGATGTCGGTCACCGACATAGCGGATGGCCGCTATATTGATGTCAACGAGGAGTTCCTGCGCCTGAGCGGCTATTCGCGCGACGAGGTGGTTGGCGCCAGCTACTGGGATCTCGGTATCTGGGACAACCGCGCCGACGAACCCGAGCTCATGCGGCGGCTGACCGCGGACGGTGAGGTGCGCAACGTCGAAATAACCTTCCGCACCCGCGACGGCGTCGGTATCCCGACCCTGGTCTCGGCCGTCATGATGGAACTGGGCGGACGCCAATGCGCGCTCTGGATCGCGCGCGACATTTCGGTGCTCAAGGACGCCGAACGCAAGCTGCGCGAGAGCGAAGCCATGTTGCGCAAGACCTTCGACTCGGTGATCGATCCGATGTCGGTGGTGGACATGGAGACTGGCCGCTACCTGGATATCAACAACGAAACCGCCCGCATGTTCGGCTACTCGCGCGAAGAGATGCTCGGCAGAAACAACCGCCAGCTCGGCATCTGGGACAGCCCCGCCGACGAGGCGCGGTTCGTCACCCTGATGAACGAGCACGGCGAGGTGCGCAATCAGGAATTCACGCTTCGCGCCCGCGACGGGCGGCGAATCCCGGCCCTGGTGTCCGCATCGGTCGTCGACCTGGGCGGCCGGCGATGCGCGCTTTCGATCGCGCGCGACATCACCGAGCTCAAGGAAACCCAGCGCGAACTCGTGGCCGCGCGCGAGGCCGCGCTTGCGGCTTCACGCGCGAAGTCCGAGTTCCTCTCAAGCATGTCGCATGAGATCCGCACCCCGATGAACGCGATCCTCGGGATGGCGGACCTGCTCTGGGAGACCGAACTCCGTCCCGAACAGCGTCGCTACCTCGATACCGTCATAAGCAACGGCAACGCGCTGCTCGATCTGATTAACAGCATCCTGGATCTCGCCCGGGTCGAGAGCGGGCGGCTCAGCCTCGAAGCGGTCGAGTTCGACGTCGCGGAACTTGCCGAGAAGGTCGTCGAGACGCTCGCGATCCGCGCGCACGAAAAAGGCGTCGAACTCGCGGTTCGTCTCGCGCCCGACCTGCCGGAGGCGGTGATCGGCGATCCGCTTCGGCTTCGCCAGGTGCTCACCAACCTGGTCGGCAACGCGATCAAGTTCACGGAGCGGGGAGAAGTCGAAGTGTGCGTCGAGCGCGGGGCCAGCGAGTCATCGGCGCTTGAGATGCGCTTCTCGGTGCGTGACACCGGCGTCGGCATCCCGCCCGACAAGCTCGCGACCATCTTTTCGCCCTTCACCCAGGCCGATTCTTCCACCACCCGGCGTTTCGGCGGAAGCGGGCTCGGCCTCACCATCGTCGATCGTCTGGTTCGCCTGATGGGCGGGACAATCCACGTGGAGAGCGCGCCCGGGCGCGGCAGCGTCTTCCAGTTCACGGCGCAATTTACCGAATCCGCCAGGCAGGCCGGCGCGCAAGGCCGCCCGATGCCACGGCTTGACGGAGCACGAATCCTGGTCGTGGACGACAGCCCGATGGCGCGCTCGATCGCGCGTGAGGCGCTGGCGCGCCTTGGCGCGACGGTCGTCGAGGCCTCGTCGCCCGCCGAGGGACTGGCAAGTCTGTCGCGGGCGCACTTGGCCAATCGCGCCTTCGACGTGGTTTTCATCGATTGCCGGATGGAGGTAAGCGACGGTATCGAGATGGCGGCCAAGATGCGCGAGGCGGGCGACCGGACCCCGATTGTGATGATGCCGGAATCGGTGGAATTGAGCGCAACGCTCGCCCGGATGAAGCAGCTTGGCCTCAAGCGCTACCTGCTTAAGCCGATAAAGATGCGCGAGATGTCCGCGATGGCGGCCGCGGTCCTGTCGCGCACGCCGCACGTTGAAGCCCCGGCGCGAATCCAGCCCTCAAGCCACGCGCCCGAGGTCTTAAGCCAGCCTCTCCGGATACTGCTCGCCGACGATTCGGCGGACAACCGCGCCCTTATCCGGGCATACCTGAAAAACACTCACTATGTCCTTGACGAAGCCGAAGACGGCCGCGCCGCGTTCGAGCGGTTCAAGGCCCAACGCTACGACCTCGTCCTGATGGACATCCAGATGCCCACCCTCGATGGCTACACCGCCGTCCGCATGATCCGGCAATGGGAACGGGACTACGCAAAGCTTCCGACCCCGATTATCGCGCTTACCGCTTCGGCCCTCGACGACGCGGTCCAGCGCGCAATCGAAGCGGGATGCGACCTGCACGTGAGCAAACCGGTGAAAAAGGCGACCCTGCTCGACTCAATTGCGAAGGCGATGCGCAACGCGCGCGCCTCCGTCGAGCCGCGTGCAAATGGAAACGGCAAGCACACTGGACCGGTAGTCGAGATTGACGCCGACATCGGCGACCTGATTCCCGGTTTTCTCGAACGCAAGCGGGCCGACGCCAGCAGTGTGGCCGAAGCGCTCGACCGCGGCGACTTCGAAGCCGTCGCCCGGCTCGCCCATCGGCTAAAGGGCGAAGGCGGAAGCTATGGCTTCGACGAGATCAGCGAGCTCGGCGCGGCGCTCGAGGCTGCGTGCAAGGCCGGACAGTTGGAGGTGGCGAAGGGGCTTGCGCGAGAACTCGCCGCCTACCTGGAGAGCGTTCAGGTCGTCTATCAGCACGCGGCCGATTGACCGCGCCGACGGCGCGCGACAAGCGGTCTCGCGCGCGGCGAACCTCGCTCATCCGGTGCAGGAAGCGGGCGATTGAATTACGAGCTGAGTCCGGCCAGTTCCGCGCCGTTCGGACCGAGCGCTTCGAGGGTGAGACCCCGAAAGCTGCTCTCCGCGGCGGCCATCTCCGCGAACACATCTTTCGCAGAGGAGGGCCGCTCGCCGCCGTCGAGCGCATGTCCGAGGCGCGCCAGCGCTTCGATAGCCGGCAGCGCCTGCCCGGGCGGTGGAAAAGCCTGGCTTAAGCGCTGGACACGTCCCTGGAAGTTCGTGAAGCTGCCTTCGAGTTCCGGGTAAGCGGCGATCGGCAGCACCTGATTCGCCATCTGGCAGGTCTCGTTCGCGTCGGTATCAAGCACGACCATATAGTCGAGCGCGCCGAAGCGCCGGACAAACTCCTCCTCGCCGAGCATCCGCACCAAATCAGCGCGCATCACGATGAGCATCTTGAGTTCGCCCGCCGCGACCGCGTTGGCCAGCGCGTCGAGTCCGTGCGCGGGAAGTCCGAGCGCGGCAAGTCCGCGGGTGTTCGGGTTCTTGTTGGCTCGGATGAGCAACTCGTCGTCGCCGCTTGCTCCGGGCGCCGACCAACTGACCGTGGCGAGGCGATCGGAGCCGATCGTATCGACCATCAGCCGCTTCAGCGCGAACGCTTCCTCGTTGGTCGATTGCGCGCCGATTACCGCGCCGATCGAATTCGCGCCGTTGGCGTTCCCGAATTCACGTATGCGCGAGGCGAGCCTTCTGAGCGCCGACGCCCAGGTCTCCGGAACCAGCCGATCCTTGTCCTGCGCAAGCGGCGCGGTAAGACGGGTCTCGCCTTGGAGCGCTGGAAATCCGTGGCGTCCCTCGTCGCACATCCAATAGCTGTTGACCGCCGGATTGTAGCGCGGCTTGTAGCGGTAGATGCGCCCGCGATGATGATAGATATCGATCGAGCATCCACGCTCGCATCCGCCGCATACCGAAGGCGTGCGATGCAGGTACCAGACCCGCATCCGGAAGCGGAAATCCTTTTCGGTCAGCGCGCCGACGGGACAGATATCGACCACGTTGCCCGCGTACTTGTTGTCGATCTTGCGGCCCGGATAGGTGTCGATCTCGCAGTGGTCGCCGCGCTCGAAAATCGCAAGCTCGCTGGTGTGGGTTACCTCGTCGAAAAACCTGGTGCATCGCGCGCACAGGATGCATCGTTCCTGGTCGAGCATCACGCCCGAGCCGACGTCGAGCGCCTTGCCCTTCTTGTTCTTCTTGCCGAGCGGGAAGCGCGACGCCTGCGCGTCGTAGTCCATGTAGTAGTCCTGGAGCTTGCACTCGCCGGCCTGATCGCACACGGGACAGTCGATGGGATGGTTGATCAGCAGGAATTCGAGCACCGCCTTCTGCGCCCGTATAGTACGCTCGCTTTTGGTGTGGACGACCATCCCGTCCGCGACCCGCGTGTTGCACGCGATCTGGAGCTTGGGCGCCTTTTCCACCTCGACCAGGCACATCCGGCAGTTGCCGACGACGGACAGGCCGGGATGGTAGCAATAGTGCGGAATCTCGATTCCGGCGCGCTCGGCGGCCTGAATCAGGTTTACCCCGTCGGGGGCGTCGATTTCCCTGCCGTCAATCGTAACCTTGGGCATTTGCGCTATTTACCTTGCAGCCGCCGCGGCGGCGTGACCCTTGGCGGCGGTCCCAGTCTCGCGGAATGGGCATCGGCCCAGCCGCACATGCTCTTCGAACTCGTCGCGGAACTTCGGCACGAAGCTCTTGACCGGCATCGAGAGGCTGTCCGCGAGCACGCAGACGGTGTTGCCCTCCATATTGGTCGCGGCGTCGATCAGGATTTCGAGATCCTCCATTCGGCCGCGTCCCGCTTCGAGATCGATGAGGAGCTTTTCGATCCATCCGCATCCTTCGCGGCACGGCGTGCACTGGCCGCAGGACTCGTGATGGTAAAAGTGCGCGATCGTCCTGAGCGCGTCCACCATGCAGGTGTCCTCGTTCATGACCATCACGCCCGCCGTACCCATCAGCGAGCCGGCCGCGCGCACCGAGTCGAAGTCCATGTTGACCTTGACGGCTTCCTCGGCGGTGAAGATCGGAAACGACGATCCGCCCGGGATGACGCCCTTCAGCTTTTTGCCGCCAAGGATTCCGCCGCCGACCTCGTAGATGAGGTCCTTCAGCGGGTAGCCCATCGGGAGCTCGTAAAGGCCTGGCTTGTTCACGTGGCCGGACAGACAGAAAAGTTTCGGTCCCGGACTTTTTTCCGGGCCGATCGATTTATACCAGTCCCCGCCGCGCGTGATGATGTGCGGGACGTTGGTCAGCGTCTCGACGTTGTTGACGACCGTCGGGCATCCGAACGCGCCCTGGATCGCCGGAAACGGCGGACGGTTGCGCGGATAGGCGCGCTTGCCCTCGAGCGATTCGAGCAGGCCCGTCTCTTCGCCGCAGATGTAGGCGCCGGCGCCGCGATGAGTATAAATCTCGACGTCGAAGCCCGAGCCCATGATATTGCGCCCGACGTAGCCCTTGGCGCGGGCCTCGGCTATCGCTTCGTCGAGCCGGCGCTTCTGAAGATTGAACTCGCCGCGCAGATAGACGTAGCAGGTATGCGCGCCGACGGCGCGGCAGGTAATCAGGATTCCCTCGATTATGCCGTGCGGGTCGTTCTCGAGCTGGTAGCGATTGGCAAACGTGCCGGGCTCGCTCTCGTCGGCGTTGCAGCAGACGTAAACCGGCTTCTTGGAGTCCTTGGGAATGAAGCTCCATTTGACGCCGGTCGGGAAGGCGGCGCCGCCGCGCCCGCGAAGATTCGAGGCCTTGACCTCGTTGATAATCTCCTCGGGCGTCATGTCGAACAGCGCTTTGCGCAGCGCCTTGTATCCGCCGTGCGCCTCGTACACGTTCAGGTGGCGCAGATCGGGGATGTCGATCCACCGGGTAAGGATTCGTTCCATCTTGGCGAAGCGTCAGTCTTAAGGCTGCTAGTTGGGAGACACCTGATGCTTGCGTTCGAGCCCGAGGAGCTTTTGCTTCTGCCCCTGGATTTTCCGCTGCAACGCCATCAGGGCGTCAAGCACCGCTTCCGGGCGCGGCGGGCATCCCGGGACGTACACGTCCACCGGGACGATCCGGTCGATTCCCGGGATAGTCGCGTAGTTATCGTAAAAGCCGCCGGTCGAAGCGCATGCGCCGAACGCCATCACCCATTTCGGCTCGGCCATCTGGTCGTACACGCGCCTGAGAATCGGTCCCTGCTTTTCGGTGACGGTTCCGATAACCATCAGCAGGTCCGCCTGCCGGGGCGTGAACCGGGGCAGCAATGCGCCGAACCGGTCGATATCGTACGGCGTCATCGACAGCGACATGTATTCCATCGCGCAGCACGCCGTGGCGAAGGGATAAGGAAAAATCGAAAACTTTCGCGCCCAGCCAATCGCCTTGTCCAGCCGCGTCAGCATCGCAGTGTCGCCAAGAAGGGCTTCATCGCCCGCGGAGAGAGCCTGTGCGCGATTATTGTCAGCCATCGACTCCTCTCATAATGCAAATTCAAGCTCAGCAGTCCGCTTTCAACGTACCAAGCGGGGTTGCGAGCGGTCAACAATTCCTAATGAAAAGTAGCTGATCCATAAAGCGAAACTTCGCTTCATCCAAGAGGCGCAGCTGCTCGGTAAACGACGAGCGACGCGCTACCTGATATGCAGCACGCCGGCGCCGCGAATCCGGTCGTGCTTGAGATCGGCGAGCGCCTGGTTCGCGTCGGCAAGCTCGAACGGCACCGTATGGGTCCGGATCGGAATCTCGCCAGCGACCTTGAGGAACTCCTCGGCGTCGGCGCGAGTGTTTGCGGTAACGCTTCTAAGCTCGCGCTCATAGAAGAGATGGCGCTCGTAGTCGAGCACCGGAATCGGGCTCAGGTAGATTCCCGCGACCGCGAGCACCCCGCCGCGGTCAAGCGCTTCGAGCGCGGGCGGCACCAGCTTTCCCGCGGGCGCGAACAGTATCGCCGAGTTGAGCGGCACGGGCGGAGGCTCGTCCGCGGTGCCGACCCAGTCGGCGCCCATCGTTTCGGCGAGCTTGCGATGCTCGCCGCCGCGCGTCATCACGAACACGCGGCATCCCCAATGTTTCAGCACCTGGATCGTAATATGGGCGGAGCCGCCGAATCCGTAGAGCCCGACCGTCGCGTCGCGTTCGACCTGCGCCCGCTTTATCGCTCGGAACCCGATAATTCCCGCGCACAAGAGCGGGGCCGCCTCTTCGTCTCCGAGCGAGGCGGGAATGGCGTAGGCGAAATCCTCGCGCACGACCGCGGCCTCGGCGTAGCCGCCATCATGGTCCCATCCGGTGAAGCGCGCGTCGGGGCACAGATTCTCGCGACCCTTCCGGCAATAGACGCAGGTTCCACAGGTTTCGCGCAGCCACGCGATTCCCACCCGGTCGCCGGGCTTAAAGCGCGTGCATCCCGGACCGCATCGCGCGACCACCCCGACGATCTCGTGACCCGGCACGATCTGTGGGCGCTTGGGCGGAAGATCGCCCTCGGCGACGTGGAGATCAGTGCGGCAGACGCCGCAGGTTTTGATTTCGACGAGAAGCTCGCGCTCGCCCGGCTCGGGACGCTCGATTTCGACCATCGAGAGCGGTGCGTCTTCGATCGGTGCGGGCGTCCGCACCACCATCGCCTTCATATTTTTGTGCTCCGTTTATCCGGTCACAACTCGAAGTCGGCTTCCTCGATAATTCGCGCCACCCGGAACAGGAATCGGTTTCCGAGCACGCCGTCGATCACGCGATGGTCGTACGAGAGCGCAAGATACATGAGTGAGCGGATGGCGAGCGCGTCGGCGCCGTCAGCCTCGATTACGACCGGACGTTTCTTTATCTCGCCCATGCGGAGAATGCCGACCTGCGGCTGGTTGATTATCGCAAGGCCGAAAAGATTCCCCTCGCGCCCCGGGTTGGAAAGCGTGAAGCTTCCTCCGCTGAGGTCGTCGGCGGTGATCGTCTTCTCTTCGACCTTGCGGCGCAGCCGTTCGATCTCGCGGGCGAGTCCCACGACCGACATGCCTTCGGCCGCCTTTATCACCGGCACCAGCAGCCCCTCTTCGGTGTCGACCGCGATACCGAGATTTATCTGCTTTCTGATCACGAGGGCGTCGTTGGCAACCGAGGCGTTCATCCGCGGGAATTCCTTCAGCCCCCGCACCGTCGCCGCCGCCACGAACGGCAAAAACGTGAGCGCGAAGCCTTCGCGCCGCTCGAATTCGGCCTTGTGCGCTTGGCGAAGCGCGAGCGCGCGCGTCACATCGACCTCGGCAACGGTGCCGACGTGCGGCGAATGGGTCTTCGAATAGACCATGTGTTCGGCGATAAGTTTTCGCCGACGCGTGAAGGGTTCGACGATATCGCCCTCGCGTGGCTCGTAAACCGGAGGATGGAACACCGAGGGGGTCGCCGACGGCGCCGGCGCGAGTCTCGGCGCGGCCGAAGGCACGGTCAACGGCGCGACCGCGGGCTGGGGACGACTCGAAGGAGCGGGGCGCGCCTCGGGTTGGCCGAGCGATTCGAGATACTTAAGCACGTCGCGCTTGCTGACGCGCCCGCCGATCCCGGTTCCCGGCACGCGGTCCAGGTCGATCCCGTGCTCGGCTGCCATCTTGAGCACGACCGGCGAATAGCGCCGATGCTCGCCGGGCGCGGCTGCGGGTTTCGCGAGCGGAGTCACCTTGGGCGGCTTTTCAGCCGCGGGCGCGGGTGCGGGTGCGGAGGCTTCCGGCTGCTCGACCGCGGCGCGCGCCTCGCGTATCTCGGGCCTGCGAACCGGCTCGAGTTTCGGGCGGGCCGCTTCGGCCGGGACCGGCTTGGCCGCCTCGCGCTTTTCAGGCGCGGGCGTTGCGACGGCCGCGCCCGCGCTCTGCTCGATGGTCGCGAGCACGGCGCCGACGGGAAGCGTTTCTCCCTCGGCCGCAACGATTTTCGCGATCACGCCGGCGGCCGGCGACGGAATCTCGGTATCGACCTTGTCGGTCGAGATTTCGCACAGCGATTGGTCCTCGGCTACCCGATCGCCTTCCTTGACCAGCCACTTTGCGATCGTGCCTTCAACAACACTCTCTCCCATTTGGGGCATCGTTACTTCAATGGCCATGGTCAGTACGCGGCGAGGCTGCGGATCGCGTCAACGATCTTGTTGGTGTTGGGCAGGATGTATTCTTCGAGCGGTGGACTGAAGGCGGTATGGGCGTCGAGCGCGGCGAGCCGTCGAACCGGCGCGTCGAGGTCCTCGAACGCGTGCTCGGCGATTAGCGCAGCGACCTCGCCGCCGAAACCGCCCGTCAGCCGGTCCTCGTGGACGACGAGCACCTTGCCGGTCTTGCGCGCGGTCTTGAGAACAGCCTCGCGGTCGAGCGGCAGCAGCGTGCGCAGATCGAGCACTTCGACCGAGAGCCCGTCCTCCTTCGCGACAATCCGCGCCGCGTCGAGGCATTGGTTGAGCGCGCCTCCGTAAGTGATTATCGAAAGTTCCTCGCCCTCCTGTCTCAGTTCCGCGACGCCGATCGGCACAACGAAATCGCCCTCCGGGATATCGTCCTTGAGGCTGCGGTAAAGGCGTTTGTGCTCGAAATAAATGACCGGGTCGTCGTCGCGAACCGCGGCCTTCAGCAGGCCCTTTGCGTCGTAAACCGTCGCCGGCGCGACCACCTTGAGCCCCGGCACGCGGGTAAACCAGGCTTCGGGATTCTGCGAATGGAACAACGCGCCGTGAACGCCCGCGCCCGATGGGGCGCGAATCACCATCGGACACGAGGCGCGTCCGCCGTGGCGATAGCGCAAGGTCGCGGCCATGTTGACGATCTGATCGAACGCGCACGAGATGAAGTCTGCGAACTGCATCTCGACCACCGGCCTCATCCCGAGCACCGCCGCACCCACGCCCGCGCCGACGATGAGCGCCTCGGCGATCGGCGTGTCGATAACGCGCTCTTCGCCGAAGGCGGCGAGCAATCCCTCGGTGGCCTTGAACGCGCCGCCCAGTTCACCGACGTCCTCGCCCATCACGAAGACGTTCTCATCGCGATGCATCTCTTCGTGGAGGGCCTGGTTGATTGCCTGGATATAGGTGATCTCCATCGCGGCCCCCTCATCGCGCCTGGCGCCGGCCCGCCGCGGGCGGCGAAGCGTACAGGTCCTCGAGCGCCTCTTCGGGCTTCGGGTAGGGACTCTGCTCGGCGAACTCGACGGCGGCCTGCAGTATTTCATGCGTGCGCGCGTCGGCTTCTTCACGGATACGCTTGATGTCGTGGCCGCGCTTTTCGAGGTAAAACTCGTAGAGCGGAATCGGATCGCGGCTTTCCCACTGGACGAGTTCGTCCTTGTCACGATAAAGCGCGGCATCGTGCTCGCTATGGCCGTGGAAGCGGTAGGTCTTGCACTCGATCAACTCCGGACCGCCGCCCGCGCGAATCCGCCTGGTCACCCGCTCGGTCAGGTCGAAAACCGCGAGCAAATCGTTGCCTGAAACCGTATGGCCAGCGAATCCGTAAGCCGCGGCGCGGTCGGCGACGTCCTCTATAGCCATCTGCTTCTCGAGCGGCGTCGAGTAGGCGTAGCGATTGTTCTCGCAGACAAACAGCACGGGAAGCTTGCGCACGCCCGCGAAGTTCATCGCCTCATGCACGTCGCCGCGCGAGGAGGCGCCCTCGCCGAAGAAAGCGACCGCGATATGGTTCTCGCGCTTCATCCTGAACTTGAGCGCCGCGCCCACCGCGACCGGCAGCGACGAACCCAGCATCGAGGTCGAACCGAAGACTCCGCGCTCCAGATCTCCACCGTGCAGGAAGGAATCCTTGCCGCGCGAAAGCCCGGTCTCCTTGCCCATCAACTGCGCCATCAGGCGCCCCGGCTCGACGCCGCGCACCAGGAAGACGCCGAGGTCGCGATGCAGCGGGGCGACGAAATCGCCCGGCTGAAGCGGCGCGCAGATACCCGTGCAAATCGCCTCCTGCCCGGCGCCGGAATAGACGCCGCCGAAGATTTTGTTCTGGCGATGGAGCCGCGAGACGCGCTCCTCGAAGGCGCGTATCAGCTTCATCCAGTTGTAGAGTTGGAGTTCGTATTCGACTCGATGTGCGACCGCGCCAGCCTCGGTTTTCGTCTGTGCTTCAGGCATTCGATGCTCCTATAGGATTGCCTGAGTGAGAGGATCGCCTGATCGAAGTGTAAGGCAACTATCGCCGGCCCCGCAACGAGGAGAATTTTGCCGGCTAAGGCCTGGGTGCGCGGCTCTCCCCAGTGCCGGCTTCGCGCGCCGCCTGCGAAATCGCGCGCTCCGCCGTCGCGTTGTCGCACGGCATCAGGCCCGACCGGGCCATCCGTGCGCCGAGGATCGCCCAGTTGCGATCCTTGCTGAAGACTTCGCGAAACGTCGCTGCCGCCTGCTCCGTCCGCCCCAGGCTCAGCAGCGCAACCGCGTGCCAGAAGGGGAATTCGAGGTTGCCGGGCACGAGCGAGCGCGCTTGCTCGTACTCCAGCGTGCCGCGCTCGAGCTCGCCCTTCGCGAAGGCCGAATCGCCCGCCATCTTGTGCCCGTACGCGCGCTGCACACGTACCAGGCGCCGTAGCTCCTTGAGCGGTTCAGGATGGTCGTCCACGCGCACGTCGAACAACCTGTCCAGCCACGCAAGTCCGGTCGGGATGCACCGAACCATCACCAGCGCCGCCGATTGGCGTCCGCGCACGTCGCCGCCTTCGCGCTCGGCCGCTTCCAGCGCGGCGAGCATCCGCTCGGCTAGGTCGCCGCCCGCGGATTTGAACGCCGCCGCCATCGCGGGCCAGACCGTCGCCTTGAGCATCATGTTGGCCTGGACCGAGAAGCCGTCGCCGGTCTCATGTCCGGCCTCGGGGATGGTCAACTGCCCGGTGTGGACCGCGACCCGGCCCTGCGAGTCGACCATCGCAACCTGCCGAATCTCACGCTTGCGGTCGGTGGCGAGCAGCCGTGCGAGCGACTCCGGCGCGCTATGTCCCGCGCGCATCAGCTCAAGGCCCATCTTTCCGTAGCCGGGGTCGGCGAAAGCCTGGGTCGCGACCGCGCCTGCTCCGGCTTCCGCCCACGAAACAGTCGAGCCGACCGAGAACCAGTGCGATTGAACCGCGACGCCGAGTTCGCCGCTGGCCGTGTCGCGCGCGACAATCGAATAGGTGTGCGCCGCGAGCGCGTCCGCCATCATTGCCGGGCATGAAATCCGATCGGTTCGGGCCATGGCCGTCTCCCCTGCGATGAAACTCGCCCATCGCACGACTATTATCACTTCGCGGGGCTTAGTTCGCCCCGTATCGCGCTCCCGGACCGGACCCCGATGACCGCGCGAGACTATAGACGGCCGCTTTGTTGCGTGCATAAAACTGATCACCTATAAGGTGCCAAGGATGAACAGCGAAAGCGCCCTGACCGCCCAGAGCCGCGGCACCCGCGAACCCGTTCGCGAGGTGCTCGACCGCGCGCTTTCCGGAGAGCGCTTGAGCGAAGCCGACGCGCTCGCGCTCATCGAGTGTCCCGAGCCGGACCTCGGGGATCTGCTCGACGCGGCGGGCGAGCTTCGCGATCGCGGCAGGGGACGCGACGTCACCTATTCGCGCAAGGTCTTCCTGCCGGTGACGAATCTTTGCCGCGACCGATGCACCTACTGCACGTTCCGCAAGGATCCGGGCGATCCGGGCGCATGGACGATGACGCCGGCGGAAATCGGCGCATGGTCCCGGCGCGGCGCGCAACTTGGCTGCAAGGAAGCGCTTATGTGCCTCGGCGACAAGCCGGAGGTCGCCTTCCGCGAATTCCGCGAGACCTTGCGCGAACTCGGCGTGCGCACCACGATCGAGTACGTGGCGCGCGCCTGTCAAATCGCGCTCGGCGAGGGGCTGCTGCCTCACACGAACGCGGGTTTGATGACGCGCGAGGAGATGGCGATGCTGCGTCCGCTCAACGCGAGCATGGGCCTGATGCTGGAGAACATCTCCCCCCGGCTGCGCGCGCGCGGCGGCCCGCATCAATGGGCACCCGACAAGGAGCCCGCGCTTCGGATGCGCATGATCGAGGAGGCGGGCGAACTCAAAATCCCCTTCACCAGCGGAATCCTGCTGGGGATCGGCGATACTCCGGCCGAGCGCGCGCTAAGCCTGCTCGCGCTGCGCGACAGCCACGAGCGCCACGGCCATATCCAGGAAATTATCGTCCAGAACTTCCGCGCCAAGCCGGACATCCCGATGGCTTCGGCGCCCGAACCCGACGATCTCGAGATGGCGCGCGCGCTCGCGACCGCGCGGCTGGTGATGGGTCCCTCGGCGAGCGTGCAGGCGCCGCCCAATCTTTCGCCCAACCAGATCGAACTCTTCCTGCGCGCCGGAATAAACGATTGGGGCGGGATTTCCCCGCTTACCAAGGACTATGTAAATCCTGAATCGCCATGGCCGCATCTGGAGCGGCTGGCGCAACGATGTGACCGGGCCGGATTTCGGCTGAAACAACGGCTGACAGTCTATCCCGAGTACATCAATGATAACTGGCTCGATCCCGAAATCGCGCCGAGAGTGCGCGCGCTGCGGGATCAAATGGCCGGAGAAGAGGAACTGTGAACCTGGAGGATTGGCGAAACTGGGTTGACCAGATCGAGGCCACCCCGCTCGAAGCGCTGCTCGACCGGGCGTCGCCCGACGTGCGCGCCGCGCTCAAGCGCAGCCGCGAGCGCGAGGAACTGACCCCCGAAGAGGGCCTGCTCATTTACACCGCCCAGGGCGACGACCTGCGCGCGGTGGTCAAATGCGCCGACCTGGCGCGGGCCGAGGACGTCGGCGACGAAGTCACCTACGTCGTCAACCGCAACATCAACTTCACCAACATCTGCTTCGTCGGATGCCAGTTCTGCGGCTTCAAGCGCCAGCGATGGGAACCCGATGCCTACGACCATTCGGACGAAGCGATCCTGGCCAAGATGGCCGACGCGGTGGCTCGCGGCGCGACCGAAGTTTGCATGCAGGGCGGAATCAACCCCGACATGTCGGCGTTCAAGTACCGCGACCTGCTCGTCACGATGAAGGGCGCGTTCCCGCAGGTCCATATACATGCGTTCTCCCCGATGGAGATCATGTATGGCGCGCGCCGCACCCGGATGGAGTATCCCGAATATATCGGGATGCTTCGCGACGCGGGGCTCGGCTCGATTCCCGGCACCGCGGCGGAAATCCTCGACGACAGCGTGCGCGAGATCCTGAGCCACAAGAAGGTTGACGTCGCCACCTGGGTTGACATTATCACGAGCGCCCACGCGCTCGGCGTGCCGACCACCTCGACGATCATGTACGGCCATCTGGAGACGCCGCGCCAGGTCGTCAACCATCTGAACCTAATCCGCTCGATCCAGAAGCGCACCCGGGGATTCACCGAATTCGTCCCCCTGCGCTTCATCCACGAAAACACGGTGCTCTATCGCAGGGGACTCGTGAAGCCGATGGAGAACGGCGTGCTCGATTTTCAGATGTACGCGTTTTCGCGGCTGTTCCTGCGCGGGTGGATTAACAATATCCAGACCTCGTGGGTGAAGCTCGGCGTCGATCTCGCCGCGCTGACGCTGAAGGCCGGATGCAACGATTTTTCCGGCACCCTGATGGAGGAAAGCATCACGCGCGAAGCCGGCGGCAACTCCGGCGAGTTTATCGCGGTGGACGTTATCGAGGACAAGGCGCGCGAGATGGGTCGTGTCGCGGTGGAGCGCTCGACTCTCTACAAGAAGCTCTACGGCAAAAAGGCTCCCAATGGCGCACGGCCGATCGTCGCCCCATCCTGTCCCGAGCCGGCGGATAGTCACGCTTGCGGGGGGAGTGGGTGCGGCTAAGTTTCTCCGCGGCCTGGTAAAAAGGATTCCGCCCGAGCGGCTTACGGTAATCGTCAACACGGGCGACGACGAGAATTTCTACGGACTTCACGTCTCGCCCGACGTTGACACCGTGACCTATACGCTCGCGGGGCTGGTCAATCCGGGGCACGGATGGGGACTCAAGGATGACACTTTCGCGGCGCTGAACGCGCTCGCGCGCTTTTACGGCAAGCCGTGGTTCAACCTCGGCGACCGCGACCTCGCAACCCATCTGTACCGCACCGAGCGGCTGCGCGCGGGCGAAAGCCTGAGCCGCGTAACCGCCCTGATCGCGAAGCGCTTGGGCGTGCGCTCGGAGATTCTGCCGATGAGCGACGACCGGGTGCATACCTGGGTCAAGGTACGCGGACGGGCCGCGATGCCGTTCCAGGAGTATTTCGTGCGCAATCGCTCACGCGGCGCGGTCGAGGGGATCGAATTGCGCGGAATCGAGGACGCGCGTCCGCTGCCCGCCGCTTTAAGCGCGCTTCGCCGCGCTTCGGCTGTCATCCTTGCCCCGTCAAACCCATTCGTCTCGCTGGGCCCGATACTCGCGCTCAAGGGGATGCGCCAGGCGCTCGCGAAAATCCGCCCCCGCGTCGCCGCGATAAGCCCGATCGTGGGCGGACGAACCCTCAAAGGCCCTGCCGACAAGATGCTGCGCGGACTTGGACTGGAAGTGTCGCCGCTCGGCGTCGCGCGGCTTTATCGCGATATCGTGGGCGTCTTCGTCATGGATATCCGCGACAAGGACTACCTGGAGCCGGTTCGCGCGCTCGGGATGCGCGCGGTCGCGGTCGATACCATCATGACCACGCCGGCCAAAGCCGCCCGCCTTGCGGGCATAGTGCTCAACACGCTTCCGGTGTAGGCTTGGTGCCCACATGGCTTCGGTGACGCTTACCGCTATCGAAGGAATACCGATGGTCAAGGCGGGCGACGATCCCGCCGTTTTGATCGCGCAGGGTCTCAAGCAGACCGGCCTCGAACTCAGAGACGGCGACATCGTTCTGGTCTGCCAGAAGATCGTCTCGAAGGCCGAGGGCCGGATGGTCCATCTCGGCGACGTCGAGCCTTCGGCGTTCGCGCGCAATTACGCCGCGCGATGGGGCAAGGACCCGCGCCTAGTTGAGATCGTGCTGCGTCAGACCAGCCGTATCGTACGCAACGATAACGGCGTGATGATCGTCGAGACCGGCCCCGGATGGGTATGTGCGAATGCCGGCGTGGACGAATCGAACACCCTCGACGACGACCGCGCGCTCCTGCTCCCGCTCGACGCCGACGCCTCTGCGGCCAGAATACGCTCCGGACTTCAGCGCCTGACCCGCGCCCAGGTCGCCGTGCTCGTTACCGATACTTTCGGCCGTCCCTGGCGCGACGGGCTGACCGAAGTGTGTATCGGAGTCGCCGGGATTAACCCGATGCTGGACCTGCGCGGCACCACCGACCTCGGTGGGCGCGAACTGCATCACACGGTCGTGGCCGTCGCCGACGAACTCGCGGCCGCGGGCGGCCTGCTGATGGAGAAAGCCGCAGGTATCCCCGCCGTGCATGTGCGAGGCTACAAGTTCGAGCCTTACGAAGGCTCGGCAAAGGTCTTGATTCGTCCCCCGGAAGCGGATTTGTTTCGATAGGCTTTCCACCCGTGAATAAAGCAAAAGCGTACCAAATCGGACCCGCGCCCGCGCTCGAACGAAACGAACCCGCGCGAGTCGTCGAAGCCGACCTCGCCGCGGCCGAAGCCAGGCTTTCCAGCCTGCTCGATTCCAACGAGGGCCTCATCGCCGAGATCTGCCATTACCTGATCGACGGCGGTGGAAAACGCCTGCGTCCCACCTTCATCCTGCTCGTCTATCGGGCTTGCGGCGGCCCCGACGAAAACATCGACGACGCAATCGACGCCGCCATCGCGCTTGAACTGATCCATTCGGCGACGCTGCTCCATGACGATATCGTGGACGGCGGGATGCTCCGCCGGGGCAAGCCGTCCGCATTTGCACGCTACGGCGCGGGCGCGACGCTTATCGCCGGCGATTACCTGTTCTGCCGGGCCTTCGAACTCTGCGGCCGCTTCGAGGAGCATCTGGTGCGCACGGCCGCGCAGGCCTGTATCCAGTTGACCGAGGGTGAAGTGATGGAGGGCCGGTTCCGCCACAGCACGGCCGCCAACCTCACCGATTACATCACGGTTATCACCCGCAAGACCGCATCGCTGTTCTCCGCGGGCGGCAGGGTCGCCTCGGATTTGGCCGGCGCGAGCCGCTCGACTGTCGACGCCATGTGGCGGCTTGGCAATGCGGTCGGGCTCGCCTTCCAGATGATCGACGACATCCTCGACATCATGGGACCCGAAGAGAAGATCGGGAAACCGGTCGGTTCCGACCTGCGCGCCGGAATCCCGTCGCTTCCCGTCGTGCTCGGAATCGTGCGAAACCCCGAACTGCGCACGATTTTCCGCAACGGATGGCATCTTGACGGCGCCACTTTCGACCGCGCCCTCGAGATGCTCCGCGCGCCCGAGGTGGTCGCGGAGTCGCGCGCGATGGCGGCCGAGCAGGTCCGGGTGGCGCGCGAACTGCTCGCCGGCCTGCAACCATCCCCCTATCGCGACAGCCTCGCCCTGCTTATCGACGAGCAGGTCCATCGCGAAGTCTGACCGCCCCCGAAACCGGCGATTTCTCCGTTCCCATCCTTGGCGCGCCCAGCGTCGCGGGCGATCTTTGTGCTTTTTCCTCGCGAAGTCCGGCGAACGCCGACGTACACGTTTCCCCTGCGTTAGCTTCGATGCACCCCGGTTGCATCACTGTCACCATCTGGCACATCCAAACCGAATCCTGCGCGTGGCTGAGGGACGAATTCCCGTGAATTCGTCAGGACGAACCTGCGGACTATCCGAGGCATGGTTGATGCACCAGTCTCGTCGGATGCCTTTTCGCCGAAATTGGTTCCTCCCGGCAAAGGCAGGATGGCGGTGCGCCGGGATTATCTGTGTGGTGGCGGTTATCACGTTGGCGGGATGCTCCGACACCTCTCGTAATTACCAGTCACGTCCCTTCTTCCTGCCCGAAAAGGACGTGACGACTCACGGCCGCAAGACCTGGTTCGACAACCTGTTGGAAACCGACCCGGGCCACGTTCGCTACCTCGTCTCCGCCGCCTACCAGACGCATCCCCCGCGCCGAATCGCCGTGCTGCCGTTTTGTAACCGCGTGAGCGGTAACTACATGCTCGACGGTGTGGCGCTGACCCGGCGCGACAAGCTCGAGCGCGATGAATGGGCCTGGACCAACGCCAACCGTATCAGGCGCGAGGTCACCGGCTCGCTCGCCGAGCGCGAGTTCGCGGTTGTTCCGCTCCCGGCGGTCGACGCGGTGCTCAGCTATCGCGGAGTCAACAGTTGCCGCAAGCTGAAGGCGGTTTCTCCCGAGGAACTCGGGCGATGGCTCGACGCGGACACCGTGGTCTATGGCGAAGTGCTGGATTACGACGCCTTCTACTACTTTCTTGCCGCGGGATGGCGTATCGGCGCGAAAATCCGAGTGGTTTCGACCCGCGACGGCCATGACTTCTTTTCCGCCCGCGACACGCGCTACGCCGTCGATCTGTGTCCGGCTTTCGATCCGATAGATATCCTGCTGAATTCGGCGACGACCACGGCCTCGTTGCGCGACGTTGTATTGGCGCGCGCGGAATGGGAAGTCGTGCGCGAGATTATGCTGCGCCTGCCGATCGCGAAGGATAATGTCTCGCGACTGCGCGAAACCGCCGTGTATGAGCAACGCGCGATGGATTCCGACCGGGCCGATGCATCATCGATACTTGCTCCGCCGGCGCAATTGAACGTCTCACGCTCGGGCTTTTACCAGGACGATTCCTATCCGCCTGTGGCAATCTTGCCAACGACGCTCGAAGTCCCCGCGCTCCGGCACTGAGCGCCTAAATCTCGTTATCGCTTTCAATTGCGCGGGAAGGCCGGGAAAGGAATGCTTCTTCACACGCGGAATCGCAAAGACATCCCTTTAGTTCTTGACATGAGAGCGAAAAAAGAGCGAAAACTGATCCGTGGCTGCTGTCCCTATATCCGTCCCGTTCGGTTCCCCCGTCCCTTCCAGAGATGGGGCGCGAAGCCTCGCGAGGCCCGCCGATCGACCTGCCGCGCATCCTGCCGAGCGTCCACAACCTATTGAATTTACAGGCGTTTTCAAAGGACGCGAGCTTACCCGCAAGGATCGCCGGCTCGCCTCCGGCCTCGCCCCGCTCGATTCGCTCCTGAACGGCGGTATCGCCCGCGGCCGAATCAGCGAAATCGTCGGTCCCACCAGCTCCGGCAAGACCGCAATCGCCGCCGCTTTTGCCGCCTTCGCAACCGGCCGTGGCGAAGTCGCCGCATGGCTCGACCTGCCAGGCGCCTTCGATCCCCTAAGCGTCGAGGCCGCCGGCGCCGACCTGAATCGAATCCTATGGGCAAGCTTCCGCAGACGTTCAAGCCGTATCCGCGCCGACTATCTCTCTTCCGATGTCTTCGACTCCGACGCCGCCGAATCCGGCCGTCGCTATAACTTTGCCCGACGCCGCGCCGCTTCGCCGTGGAGCTCCGCGCTCAAGGCCGCCGAGATGGTCCTCGAAGCGGGAGGATTCGGCCTTGTCGTGCTCGACTTCGGCGCGATGCGTTACCCGCTTGCCGAAAGCGCCGCGCTTCGGCTCGCGCGCGCGGCCGAGCGAAGCGGCGCCGCAGTGCTGGCGCTCGCCGAGCGCCGGATGTGCGGCACGTTCGCCGCGCTGACCCTCTCACTCGGACGCCTCGGCGCGCGTTTCAGCCGCCTTGCGCCCGGCGCGCCCGCGCTTTTCGACGGCCTTGCGCTCGAAGCCCGCGTCACCCGCAACAAGCTCGGCGTGCCCGGCTATCGCGCGGAACTCGACGCGCTCGCCGACCCGCTTTGCGAAATTCCTTCTCGTAACGCTTCGGCCCGCGCCCCGAGCCGCCCAATCTCGCAACGTGAAATCCGCTGAGTGTCGTTTCGATGGGCCGTATCGCGTGCCTTGTTGTTCCGGATTTTTCGCTCGCCGCGCTGGTGCGCGCGAATCCCTCGCTCGCCGGCGCGCCGCTCGCGATTAGCGACAGCCTCGCACCTCATTCCGAACTTCTCACCGTCTCCGCTTCCGCCCGCGGCTTCGGCGTGCGGCCTGGGATGACGCTCGCGCAGGCGCGCTCGATCGTTCCGAACCTCGTCGCGATGAACCGCTCGCTCGCCGCTGAGCGCTCGGCCATCGGCGCGCTCTCCGACGCCGCCGAATCGCTCTCGCCGCTCGTCGAACCGGCCGGCGCCGGATGCGTGTACCTCGGCCTTGCCGGGCTCGGGCGTCTTCACGGCTCCGAAGAGGAAATCGCCGCCGAGCTTTGCCGGCGCGTGGATCGGCTCGGAATGGAAGCGGCGGCCGGAGTCGCCGCGAACAAGGAGATCGCGCATCTGGCCGCCCGATGCGGCGGAATGAGAGTTATCGCGCCCGGGAGGGAACGCGAATTCCTCGACTGGCTCCCGCTCGACGTGCTCGGTCTCGACGACGGGCTCGAAACCACGCTTGCGCGATGGGGCCTCAGGCGCCTCGGCGACCTTGCGCGCCTCGATTCCGGCGCACTCGGAAGCCGGCTCGGACGCCGCGGCGTCGAACTGGTCAGGATCGCGCGCGGCGAGGAATCCTCTCCGCTCATTCCCCGCCGCACCGCCGAAACCTTCATCGAGGAAACCGAACTCGATTACGAAATCGAGAACCTCGAAGCGCTCGCCTTCGTGATGCGCCCGATGGTCGAGCGGCTCGCCGACCGCCTTTCGATGCGCGGATTCGTCGCGGGCGCCGTGACGCTTACGATGGGCCTTGCGGGGCGGCGAAGCTTCATCCGGCGCGTCGCGCTCGGCGCGCCTTCGATCGACGTCCGCGCGATTCTCACCCTTATCGCGCTCAGCCTCGAATCCTCGCCGCCCGATTCCGCGATCGAGTCGATACGAATCGACGCCGAACCGCATCATCCGCGCCCCGCGCAGGCCGACATGTTTCTTCCGCCTTCGCCCGCGCCCGAGCGCCTGGAAACCACGCTCGCGCGCCTGGCGGCGCTATGCGGTCCCGAAAACGTCGGCCTGCTGCGCGCCGAAAACTCATGGTTTCCAGAAGCCGTACGACTCGAAAAATTCGACCCTCCACCGCCCCGTCCCGACAACTGCCCATCCGCGCCGCCCCGTCCATCGAACGTCGCCCGCCTCGTCGTCCGCGCGATTCGCCCGGCGCTCGAAATTGAAGTGCTATGCGCTCGCGGACGTCCCGAGTCCGTCCGCGGCCCGAACCTCGGCGGGCGCGTCGTCTCTCTCGCCGGCCCTTGGCGGCATTCCATGCCGGCGGTTCACCCTTACGACTTGCAGCATGCTCCCCAGTGCGCTCCCGCTGGTCGGGTCAATGGAAACGCCAACGAAGAACGGCATTCCATGCCGGCGGTTCACCCTTACGACTTGCAGCATGCTCCCCAGTGCGCTCCCGTTGGTCGGGTCGGTGACGGCGCAGGATTTAACCGCGACTATTACGAACTCGCGCTTGCCGACGGCGGCGTTTACCGCGTGTTCCGCGCTCTCGATTCCGGAAGATGGTTCGTCGATGGGGTTTACGACTGAAAGCTTGATGCAGATTCGATGAGCGCTGTCGAATATGTCGAGCTTCGCGCGCGAAGCGCTTTCAGCTTCCTTGAAGGCTCAAGT
>JAKAVC010000074.1 GCA_021817345.1 Deltaproteobacteria bacterium
GGCGCGAGTTCCTTCAATTCCGGAATCAGCCGGCCTTTTTCGTCGAATAGTTCCTCGGGCCGGTAACTGCGCATCCACTGCTCGACGATCCTGAGCCGCTCCGGGTTGCTCACGACGTCATCGATCGGCACCTGATGGGCGCGCCAGAAGCCCTCGATCTTGTGCCCTTCGACTTCCTTGGGCGCGGTCCATCCTTTTGGGCTGCGCAGAATTATCATCGGCCATCGCGGGCGCTCCGGTTTTCCGCTCTCGCGCGCCCTTTTCTGGATCGAGCGGATTTCGCCGACGCATCGTTCCAGCGTCGCCGCCATCTTCTGATGCATCACCGCCGGCTCGTCGCCCTCGACGACATACGGCGTGTATCCGTAGCCAACGAACAGGCTTTCCAGTTCCTCGGGCGTGATACGCGCGAGAATCGTGGGGTTGGCAATCTTGTAGCCGTTGAGATGAAGGATCGGCAGGACCGCGCCGTCGCGGATCGGGTTCAGGAACTTGTTGGAATGCCATGAGGTCGCAAGCGGCCCGGTCTCCGCTTCGCCGTCGCCGACCACGGGCACGACGATAAGCTCGGGATTATCGAAGGCCGCGCCGAAGGCGTGCGAGATGCTGTAGCCGAGTTCGCCGCCCTCGTGAATGGAGCCGGGGGTCTCAGGCGTGCAATGGCTTCCGATCCCGCCCGGAAAGGAGAACAGCCGCATGAACCGGCGCATCCCCTCTTCGTCCTCGCTTCGATCCGGATAGACCTCCGAGTAGGTTCCTTCGAGATAGCAGTTGGAGAGCACCGACGGCGCTCCGTGTCCGGGTCCCGAGATGTAGATGACGTCGAGGTCGTATTGTTTGATGAGCCGGTTGAGGTGCACCCAGACGAAGCTCTGGCCGGGGTCGGAGCCCCAATGGCCGAGCAGACGATGCTTGATGTGCTCGGGGCGCAGCGGTTCCTTCAGCAGTGGATTGTCGCGCAGATAGAGCATCCCGACGCACAGATAATTTGCCGCCCGCCAGTACGCGTCTATTTTGCGAAGTTCGTCGGCGGAAAGCGGCGATTCATTGATTTCTTCCCGATCCTTGCGTAACGCCATCGAAGCCTCCGGAAAAGCTGTCCGCCGTCGCGCGCCGCTGGGCACGCGAAGGCGCGGAAAAGAGGTTTTCGCCGCACCTGGCGGTCATGGGCGGACCGAAAAGGGCGCGGCGGCGGCCCCGCTCTCTGGCGGGACCAAACTACTCAGCGATAATGCTTCAGAGGTGAGTCAGCGTGCCGATCATGTGCGACAACTGATCACGATCAAAACGATACACGCGCGCCGACGTTCATAGAAGGACACTTGGGCGCAAGGCTGGCGAAGGGTGGACAATTACGGTCAACCGTGACTCGTTGGAAAAATACGCAACACGCGCCGGGCGCTCGTCTGGTTGGTCACTTGTTATTTTCTATCGGGCTTGGAATGATTCATCGCGGTGAGCGTGCCTTCGAAGCTTGAGTTGGAGCGCTTCGTCTCGACCTTTCCATATTCGAGCGAGGCATTTCTCGTTGACGAGGTGGTTAAGATCGATCGCGCGCTGCGAGAGATCGATGCGCGAATGGATACGACACGGCCGCTGCCCGTCGCGCGATACCAGGTCGGCGATCCAAGCGTCCATCCTCGGCACGTTTCAGGACCCGACATCATACTCCTGACCGGCAACCTCGGATGCCTTCACGCCTACTTTCTGCATAACTGTCGTTGGGAGGAGGGATGGGTCGGGTTCGGCAACCGCATCCATCGCGCTGATTTCCGAAGTCTGGTGAGGATTGGACCGCCCCTGCGGCTTCATTCCAGGGAGACAAAGGTCCGCGAAGGGCCGAAGCGCGTCGTCCTGCGCTACGAGTTCCGGTTCTGGCAGGAGGACAGGCTGGTCTACTTTGGCGACCAGTCGGCGATTTTCGTCAGAGGCCGGGCGTTCGAGGAGATTTCCTAACGCGTCACGTCGCGGCCATCAGTTCCACATCTCGCTCAATCCAAACCATTTGCTCCGGAAGATCGGCAAACCGGGCTATTCCGCGATCCTGCGCCCCGACCGCTGGTTCGAGGATGTTGCCGCCCGGTCTGACGGCAAGGAAAGCCCCCGCGCCTGTCTCAAGGGATGAGTCAGAAGGGCAGTGGAATGCGGTCACTGTCGCCAGAAAGGAACTTCATGTGAGCGAGTAATCAGATGGCGGCGGGAAGATCGGGGGTTCACATCGTCGATCGCGGCGGCGCTCGAATGCGTTCCACCACGTGCTCAGTCTTGTATTCGTCCCGGCTGTTAAAAGTTGGCGTTACCCGAGTCTGGCGATCGCAGGCTTGCTTCGACAGGATAGGTTCGAGCGGGCGCGGATGACCGAATAATCGCCATGCGCGGGCTTTCAAGCTCGCCGCGAGTAATTTAAATCCGAGAGAAGGACTTCGATGCCGCACAAACTAACGAGCATTCTCGACCCGGTTCCGAGCGATATCGAGATCGCACAGGCCGCGGCGCCGCTTCCGATCGAGCAGGTGGCCGCCGAGGCCGGAATCCTGCCGGAAGAACTCGTCCCATACGGCCACACCAAGGCCAAGGTCCATCTCTCGATTCGCGAGCGCCTCAAGCATGCGCCCAACGGAAAGTACGTCGTCGTAACCGCGATCACTCCCACGCCGCTTGGCGAAGGCAAGACGACCACCACCGTGGGCCTGAGCCAGGCGCTGGGCGCGCATCTCGGCAGGAAAGTCTTCACCTGCATCCGCCAGCCGAGCCAGGGGCCGACCTTCGGAATCAAGGGCGGCGCGGCGGGCGGAGGATACAGCCAGGTCATCCCGATGGAGGAGTTCAACCTCCACTTGACCGGCGACATCCACGCAATCACCGCCGCGAACAATCTTCTCGCCGCGGCGATCGACGCGCGCGTCTTTCACGAGCGGACGGCCTCCGACAGGCAACTGTTCGAGCGTCTTTGTCCGGCCGACGGACAGGGACGCCGGCGCTTCAGCCCCGTGATGCTGCGACGGCTTGAGAAACTTGGAATCGCGAAAACCGATCCCGACGACCTGAGCGAGGAGGAACGTCGCCGGTTCGCCCGTCTGGACATTGATCCCGAGCGTATCGCGTGGCGGCGCGTGATCGACACGAGCGATCGGATGCTGCGTCAGATCACCATCGGTCAAGGTCCGGAAGAACAGGGGATGGCGCGCGTCAGCGGCTTCGATATCACGGTGGCGAGCGAGATCATGGCAATCCTCGCGCTCACCGTCGGACTCGATGACATGCGCGAGCGGCTCGGCCGAATCGTGATCGGCGCCGATCGCAAGGGCGCACCCGTGACGGCCGACGATCTCGGCGTCGCCGGCGCGCTTGCGGTGCTGATGAAGGACGCGATCATGCCGAACCTGATGCAGACGCTCGAGGGCACGCCGGCCTTCGTGCATGCGGGGCCGTTCGGCAATATCGCGCACGGAAACTCCTCAATCATCGCCGATCAAATCGCGCTCAAACTGGCGGGCGAGGACGGCTACGTGATTACCGAGGCCGGCTTCGGCGCCGACATGGGATTGGAGAAATTCTGCAACATCAAGTGCCGCTACAGCGGGCTTGCGCCGGATTGCGCGGTGATCGTGACGACGATTCGCGCGCTCAAGATGCATGGAGGCGGCGCGCGCGTGGTCGCCGGCCGTCCGTTGCCGCGCGCGTACATGCGGGAAGACCTGGAATTGATCGAAAAAGGCGCCGGCAACCTGGCCAGAATGATCGGAATCGCGCGGCGCTTCGGCCTGCCCGCCGTCGTAGCGATTAACAGATTCAGCAGCGACACAGCGGCTGAAATCGAACTCGTGCGCGGGCTCGCGCGCGAGGCGGGCGCGGCCGACGCGGTGATGACCGATCACTGGGCGCGCGGTGGTGCGGGCGCGGTCGAACTGGCGCGCGCGGTTGAGGAGGCGTGCCACAGTCGCGCGAATTTTCGTTTTCTCTATCCGCTCGAAATGGGCATCCGGCGGAAGATTGAGACCGTTGTGCGCGAGATCTACGGCGGGGCGGGTGTCGAATTTTCGCCCGAGGCCGAGCGCAAGATCGATCTTTATACCAGAAGCGGTTTCGACAAGCTGCCCGTCTGCATGGCCAAGACTCATCTGAGCCTGAGCCACGATCCGGATCTCAAGGGCGCGCCGAGCGGATTCGTCGTCCCCGTGCGCGACATCCGGGCCAGTGTCGGCGCCGGATTTCTCTACCCGCTGCTGGGCGCCATCAGCACGATGCCCGGGTTGCCGACCCGGCCAGCCTTCTATGACATCGACCTCGATCCGCGCACCGGCCGCGTGATTGGGCTGTCGTGAGGCGGGCGCGCTTTCGCCCCGGAAATCGAAAGGCTCACTTCGCGATGAAGCAGTCGATCCGGAAATCCACGCTCGAGAGCCTGTGCGCGAGGATCTCCCGGGGTCCAACTCCCGCGGGTGTTTCGGTCGCGGCAATTTCCGCGAGCCTCGCGCTCGGCCTGCTGATCATGACGCTCGAGGTTACGGCCCGGCGCGATGATGCCGCGCGTCACCGCCGGCGGGTGGCCAAATTGCTCAAGGCCGCGCGGACGGCGTCTGAGACCATGCTCGATCTGGCCGACGAGGACGCCGCCGCGTTCGACGCGTACCTCGAAAGCCGCCGCCTTGCGCGCCGCACCCGTCGCGAGAGGACGAAACGAGAGCGTGCGCTCGCTTCGTCGCTCCGAAGAGCGACACGGACACCGCTCAAGGTCGCCCGGACAGCGGCGCTCGGGCTTGGGTTATGCGCCGAAGCGGCCGAACTTGTCTATCGCGGGGTCTCGGCGGACCTCGACGCGGCACTGCTGACGCTTGGCGCAAGCGCGAGGATCGCTCTCGGCAGTGCGCGCGCGAATATCGCGCGTCTCGATCGCGAGGGCGCATATTACCTGAAGGCGATTGCCGAAGCGGAGCAAATCGAGCGCCGGATGCTCGATTTCAGCGACCGCGCACATGCTGAAGCTTCCTCGACGGGTCAGCGCCGCGGGAGCGAAATTCCCGCGCCCGGGCGCGGCGTGGGGCTCAATCAGATCCGCACGGAACCAACCCCGGGCCGACGCCCGGCGCTTTGAATCCACAGCGCGCATCTTGAAGCCAGGTTAAGCGACCGGCAGGCAAGCTCCTGAAGCTCTGCCTTCGACCGGATGTCACGAAGATCCCGCCAATCGGGGACCTGTTACCCACCTAACCATCAACCGCGATGATATAGCGGCTTGCGAATATCGAAGGCGCGATGTAACAAGTCGGGAAGCGGATTCGTCCTGGGGATGTGGGGCGGCACCGCCTCAAGGAACGTGGCCAAGGAGAAATCGATGCGTCGTTCGGAGTCATGCGGTTACAGGGTTGAAGGGACGCCAACGCTTCGTGGATACGGGCGATTGGTTGCGCGGGCTATAACCATGGGCGCATTTGTCGCCATTGTCGCGGGGGGCATCGCGCCGGCGCACGCGGCGAGCAAGACTTTCAAGCTCAGCGTCGAGGGCAAGGACGTTCCAGTCGGAGCAGGGCTTAAGTTTCGAGCATGGACCTACGACGGCGAAGTGCCCGGACCGGTTCTGCGCGCACGCCAGGGCGACATGATCCATATCCATCTCACCAACCAAACGACGGAGGCCCATGGAATCGACGTGCAGGCGGCGCAGATCGCGCCGAAGCATTTCGTCGGCGATCCGATGAAGCCGGTGGATTACACCTTCCCGGCGGAAGTTCCGGGCGTCTTCTCGTACCACTGTGCGGCCAACCCAATACTGCAACACATCGCGCTCGGGATGTACGGGATGATGATCGTCGAGCCGAAGGGCGGATGGGCCGACGGACCGGCGCAAGATGTCGAAATTGTACAGAGTGAAGTTTACGGACTCCCCAACGCGCGGCACGTCATCATGAGCAATCAGTCGAAGGTCGTCGCGGCGCAACCCGACTTCCTGCTCTTCAACGGCGGCATCAACAAGTACGATCTCGATCATCCAATCCAGATCAAGGTCGGCAAGCTGGTCAGGGTGTTCTTTCTCAATGCGGGGCCGAGCCTGACCGCGGCGTTTCACGTTTCAGGGGTGATCTTCAGCACGATCTATCAGGGCGGGAATCCGGCGGATGCGATGCACGGGCTGAGCACGGTCGAGGTTCCACCGAGCAGCGGCGCGATTTTCGAGTTCCGCGTGACCCAACCCGGCGATTATCAATTCACCGATTCGAACCGGGCGCACGAGTACAAGGGAGCGATGGGAATTTTCCGCGCGGTTCCGTAACGCGGATGACCCCACCGCCGCTTCGCGTCATCGCCGCGCCACGGGCGGGCGGTGATGCGAAGCGGCGCGGATTGCCGCGTTTGCGGCTCAGAAACGCCGGTACTCCATCGCCCGGACGACGCGCTCGCGCGCGAGGCCGGTTGCGGCCTCGCGCGGCGAAACCTTGCGCCGGCGCATCGCTTCGAGCGTCGCGCGCGTGTTCTCGCGAATCTTCTCCTCGATCGTCTGAAATGCGAGCGACTGCGTTCCGCCGTGATATTCGACCGCGGCGCAAATCACGCCGCCCGCGTTCACGATAAAGTCCGGCAGCGAGAGCACGCCGCGCTGATGCAGGCGCTGTTCGGCTTCGGGCGAGGCGGGGATATTCGCACCCTGAATGATCAGTTTCGCGCGGAGCGAATCGACGTTGGACATCGTGACTACGTCCGGCCGCGCCGCTGGAATCCAGATGTCGCACTCGACGCCGACTATCGCGTCGCGCCCGAGACGCTCGCCGCTGCCGTATTCGACGACGCTTTTTCCCTCGGCCTTGAGCGCGGCGAGCGCCTGCACGTCGAGGCCCTTTGGGTTGACGATCGTACCCGACGAATCGGATGCCGCGACCAGCACGGCGCCTCGCGCGGTGAGAAAGCGCGCCGCATGCTTTCCGACCGCGCCGAAGCCCTGAACCGCAACGCGCGCCCCCGCGAGCCTGACGTCGCAGAAGTCCTGCGCGACTTCCGCGGCGATCGCGATGCCGAATCCCGTCGCCCCGACCTCATCGAGGGGGATGCCGCCGATTTCCCTGGGCAGGCCGACAGCGCGGCCTATCTCGTCGTGTACCCACGCCATCGCGCGTTCATTGGTTCCCATGTCGGGACCGACGATATAGTCGCGTACGTCGCGGATCGCCTGCGCGAAGGCGCGAATCGTCAGTTCCTTGCGCTCCGGCGGCATCGCGGGGTCCGCGGCAATAACCGATTTTCCGCCGCCGTGCGGAAGACCCGCGGCGGCGTTCTTCATGGTCATCGCGCGGGCAAGCCGAAAACATTCCTCCAGCGTGACATCCGGTTCCATCCGGCATCCGCCTATAGCGGGGCCCGCGGCGACGTTGTCCACCACGACGATCGCGCGCAGAGCGAGCTTCGGCTCGTGGATCGCGATCACCTTTGCGGGTCCGATATCGTCGGCGAATTTGAACAGTTCGTTCATGAGTCTCCATGGCCGCCCGACCGAGGCGGGATTTGGATCGCTTGTCTCCTCAAGGAACGGGCGGTGTCACCGTGTCCAGCTTCATATCGCCCGCACTCCGCGCTCTCGATTTCTTGATGGCTTCATTGACAAAAAGCGGCAATAGCGCCGAAGCGCCTATCACGAGTCCGTCAAGGGCGCCTATGGAGGTGATACCGAGCAGGCTTCGCAGTCCGGGGACCACAAATGTAAGACCCTGCACCGCGATCGAACCCGCCAGGGCCGCGAGCAGGTACGGATTTGGCGGAAGCGGAGCCGAATCAAAGACGGTGTGCGTCTCGGAGCGGCAGCTTATCGCGTGGAGCAATTGCGCTCCGGTCAGGCTGGTGAAGGCAAGCGTGGCCGCGCGAGCCCCGGCTCCGTAGCGCGCGACTCCGTAACCGTAGGCCGCGAGCGCGCTGGCGGAAATCACGCCCGACTCGGCGGCGATCGCGGGAAAATCGGAAACCTGGACGATAGGCTGGCTCTCGCTGCGCGGCGGCTCGGTCATGACATCGGCCTCGGGCTGCTCGACGGCAAGCGCGAGTCCCGGAAAGACGTCGGTCACCAGGTTGATCCACAGAAGCTGCATCGCGCTGAGCGGCTGCCCCATCCCGGCGCCGAGCGCAACCAGCATCACGGCGATCTCGCTCAGGTTGGTTGAGAGCAGGAAGCGAACCGATTTCCTGATATTGCGATAGATCGTGCGCCCCTGGCGGACCGCGACCAGCATCGTCTCCAGATTGTCGTCCTGGAGCACCACGTCGGCGACTTCGCGCGCGACGTCGGTCCCCGCCGTGCCCATCGCGATCCCGACGTCGGCGGCCTTGAGCGCCGGGCCGTCATTGATGCCATCGCCGGTCATCGCGACCACCTTGCCCGCGCTTTGGAACGCGCGCACGACCTGCAGCTTGTTCGCGGGATTGACCCGCGCGAAAACCTGCACTTTTCCAGATATCGCGATGGCGTCCGCCGGCTCGATTTTCGCGAGTTCCGCCGAATCGAGAATCTCCAGCCGGCCGTTGCGGCTGAGAGCGAGTTCTTTGCCGATCGCGTAGGCGGTCGCGCTCTGGTCGCCGGTGATCATCACGGTATCAATCCCTGCCCGGTGAAATGCCCTGATGACGTCCCTGACACCCGTGCGCACCGGATCGGCCATCGCGACAAGTCCGAGCCAGATCAGTCCCGCGTCGATTGGGTCGGTGATTTCCCCTCCGTCGAGTCTCCGACAGGCGCATCCGAGCACCCGCAGGGCGCGGCCTGCCATCCGCGCGTTTTCGGTTTCGATCGCGAGCCGGTCATCGTCGGTAAGCGCGACGGTTTCGCCGTCCCTGATCTGCCATCGGCACATCGCAAGCACTTCGGCCGGACTGCCCTTGACGAAGGCGGTCAGGCGAGTGTCCGCCGCGGGATTCGCCGCCTCCGCGTGGAGCGTACACATGAAGTTGCGATCCTCGGAGCGCCGGATGACGCCCGTGGTCGGGAACTTCCGCCTCATCGCGAGCACGTCGACGCCCGCCCCGATCGCGGTCTGAACGAGGGCGTTCTCGGTCGGCGAGCCCTTGAGCCGGTACTGGCCGGCCTCGCGCTCAATCACGGTGTCGCTGCAGAGCACGCAGGCACGCAGCAACTCGGCGGTTTCCCTGAGCGAGGAAGGATCAAGCGCGTTTTCACCTTCGAAGAACCGCCCGTCGGCCACCCGAAAACTTCGCATCCCGGCGTAAGCGCCGACCACCGCCATCCGGTTCAGCGTGAGCGTTCCGGTCTTGTCGAGGCAGATGGTCTGGATACAGCCGAGCGTCTCCACCGCGTCGAGACGGCGGACGACGACCCGGTGGCGGCGCATGTTCATCACGCCGAGCGCAAGCGTGGTGGTTGCGATGGTCGGAAGGCCTTCGGGCACCGCGGCGACCGCCAGTGAGATCGAACTCTTCAGCATCTCAAGCAGCCCGAACCCGCGCATCACGCCGATTCCGAAGACCAAGCCGCACACCGCGGAGGAAACCGCGACGAGTTGGCGCCCCATCCGCTCAAGCTCGCGCTCCATCGGGGTTGCGGGCGCCTCGGCTTCATCCGCGAGCGTTTGTATCAGTCCGAGTTCCGTCGCCCGTCCGGTTGCGACCACAACCGCGAGTCCCTGGCCGCCGGTGACGAGCGTTCCCCGGTACACCATGTTGACGCGGTCGGCGAGCGGAATAACGGCGTCGTCGAGCCGTCCTGCGACCTTGTTCACCGGCATGCTTTCGCCGGTCAGCGCGGACTCATCGACGGTCAGACGCTGCGCTTCGAGCAGGCGCGCGTCGGCGCATACATGGCCGCCGGGCTTAAGCACAAGGATATCGCCCGGGACCACGCGCTCGGCATCCAGCTCGATTATGTTGCCGTCGCGGACGACCGGCGCGGTCGGGTGAATGAGGTTCCTGAGCGAACGAATCGCCTTCTCGGAGCGGCTCTCCGTGACGTAACCGATGGCGGCGTTGATCGCGACGACGCCCATTATCGCGAGCGCGTCGGCGATTCCTCCGGTCGCGAGCGAGAGCGCGGCGGCGGCGGTCAAAAGCGCGACCGGCATCGAATTGACCTGGCCGAGCAGGATCCCGAGGGCGGAGCGCTCGGCGGTCTCGGGCAGAAGGTTCGGACCGACCGCCTTAAGCCGCTCGTCGGCGTCCGCTTGTGACAGTCCGAATCGCGCCGAGGTCCGGCATCTCGCCAGCACCGAGCCGGTATCGAGAACATGCCATGCGCTCGAATCCTGGGGCGCGCCGGCCGCGTTCCGCGGCTCGGCGATCCGCCATGCGGCGCGGGCATCGCTTTGTCCCGAAACGGGCGCGGAATCGTGGCGGCGGTTGGAAGACTTGTGCGACGAGGCGCCGTTCAGCCGGCCCGCGCCCTGGTTTACCGCGGCGCGGCATCCGGCGAGCGTAACTTCGAGCATTGCCGCGATTGCTTCGTGACCAAGCCCCGGGTCGAAGCGGACCAGCACGTTTCCGGTCAGGGGATTGGCCGAGACGCGCTCGATGCCGCGCCCGCGCGACAATCGTTGCTCCAAAAGCCGGCCAAGCATCGCGGACTGGTAAAGGCCTTCGACCTTGAATCGGGCCCGGCCCGGAACCGCTGTGTGAACGGCCTCGACGGTCATCGCTCAAGCGCCTTTGACACCGCCGGGTGGCCGTTCGCGCCTCGATACGCATGTTAACCGGCGTGCCTGGCGGGATTCGCTGGCTAATCGGATCGTAATGCGCGGCGGCCGTTAAAAGAACAGGCGTGACCTGGCGCCGCTTGAGGGTTGCGGCGCCGAGCGCGCGGAATCATTGTCGCCAACTTGCGGGAGCGAAGCGGATTCGCAGGCGAACTCGCGCGCGCGGTATCGATCCTAGGCCGCCGGCGCGCCGTAGGACCGCACGAATCGCGACGGCTCCACACTCTGATCGTGGCGAAGGAGCATAAAGAGCCTGACGCGATTCTCGAGTTCGCGCAGCGCGCGGCGGAATGCGTTGCGTCTGTCCAGGAGACTGCCGTTCGCGGCGGCGGGATCGGCAATATGCCAATGCGCCCGGACCGGATCTCCCGGCCAGTTCATCCAAAGCTCGGCATCGGGCGGCTCGCAGACGCTTATCACGAAGTCCATCCGCGGCGCCGAAGGCGTGGCGAACTCCTTCCAGTGCTTGCTTCGAAGCGACTCGATCGGAAGGCCGTGAAGTTTCAGGGTCTCCAGAGTCAGCGGGTCAGCCTCTCCACTCGAAGGGGTACCCGCGCTGAATGCGCGAAACCTGCCGACCCGTGACGGTTCATGAGGGCTTCCGCCATGATGCTGCGCGCGGAATTTCCGACGCATAGGAACAAGACGTTGAAGACTTTGCCGGTCATGTTCTAATCGCCTCTTTCGCAGGGACAGGCGGCGTTCACCCAAACAGGCCGACCTTTTCGCAATCATCCTCCACCGATCGGATGCGTTAGCAAAAGACCAGGGAAGGCAGCGACCGTGCCCGCAAGATTTTTCAACAACCCTGTGCGCAACCGGATTCACGTGCGTTTTGCCACCCCGAGAACGCGGTACGCGCGTTTAATTAATGGAACCGAAATCGTTGCGATGACTCGCCGTTAAACTTCTTCGGATTAGTTCCCGTCTCGGAAAGTCCGTTTCCGCTGTCGCATGGAAAGGAGGAAACCGCGATGAGGAAACTGCGCAAGAACAAATTTGCCGCCGCGGCCGCGCTGGGCGCGATGCTGGCCGGGCAGACGGCGCCGCTATACGCGCAAGGCACCGGTGACAGGAGCAATCAGACCACGACGCCGATCAAGCACGTGATGCTGATAATCGGCGAGAATCGGACGTTCGACAACGTCTTTGGAACATTCAAACCGGCAAATTCGTCACAGACGGTTTACAACCTGCTCTCGGAAGGAATCGTCAATTCCGACGGCACGCCCGGTCCCAATTTCGCCAAGGCCGAGCAGTATCAGGCGGTGGACAACGAAACGTACACGATCAACCCCGTCAAGACGGAACCGTACGAATACCTGCCGCCGCCCAACACGGATGGCGCGCCGACCAACGCGCCATTCTCCTCGGTAAGCGACGCGGAATCGGTCGAACCCGCGCTGCCGGCTGACGAGTACAACCTGCTTACCATCGGCGGAACCGGTCTGCCGCATCATGTCGTCGACACGCGCGTTGCCAACTACGACGCCCTGGCGAACGGTCCTTTCGACCTGACCGATACGGCGGGTTCAATCTCGTACGACGACTATACCGGCAGCCCGGTCCATCGCTTCTTCCAGATGTGGCAGCAGACGGACTGCAACACCGCCAACGCGACGCCGAGCAATCCGAGCGGATGCCTGAACGACCTGTTTCCGTGGGTCGAAGTGACGGTAGGAGCCGGCGGCAACGGCGGCACGACGCCCCCGGCCAACGATGAGAGCACGGGCGAAGGCTCGCTCGCGATGGGCTTTTACAACAGCGCGGCGGGTGACGTGGGCTACTTCACCCATCTCGCCAATGAGTACACGCTCAGCGACAACGATCACCAGGCGATTATGGGTGGCACCGGCGCCAATCATATAGCGATTGGTTACGGAGCCGAAATCTACTTCGCCGACCGCAACGGCAATCCCGCGGTACCGTCCGGCAATCAGATCGAAAATCCCAATCCGGTGTCGGGAACGAACAACTGGTATACGCAGGACGGTTACTCCGGCGGCTCGTACGTGAATTGCGCCGACCAGAGCCAGCCCGGCGTCGCGCCGATCATGAACTACCTGGATTCGCTCAATTACAAACCCTTCAGGAGCGGTGATTGCGCGGCCAATGCGTACTACCTGGTCAACAACTACAACCCCGGCTTTAATGGCCTCGGGGTTCCGGACTACAACCCGGCGCCGAACGACTTCACGGTTCCCCCGAGCACGCAGAACAACATCGGGGTCGAGCTCACCCAGAACCACATTTCCTGGCGCTACTACGGCGAGGGCTGGGGCAATGGCAAAGAGGACGGCGAGCAGACGTCCACCGGCGGCGGCTATTGCAACATCTGTAACCCGTTCCAGTACTCAACCCAGATAATGACCAACCCCGGCCTCAGGAGGCTGCATCTGGCTGGTATTCACCAGCTTTACAAGGACATCAACAACGGAACCCTGCCGGCGGTCACGATCGTAAAGCCTGACGGCTTCCTCGACGGGCATCCGGCTTCGTCGAAGTTCGAGCTGTTCGAGCAGTTCTGCCACAAGATCATCGACATGGTTCAGGCTAATCCGAGGCTTTGGAAGAGCACGGCGATCGTGATCACGGTGGATGAGGGCGGCGGTTACTACGATTCCGGGTACATCCAGCCGATCGATTTCTTCGGCGACGGCACCCGGATTCCACTGCTGGTCGTGTCGCCGTACTCCGAGGGCGGCCGCGTGGTGCATACCTATTATGACCACGTCTCCTTCGACAAGTTCGTCGAGGCGAACTGGGGGCTTGGGCCGATTTCCGACCGCAGCCGTGACAATCTGCCCAACCCGATAGCGAGCCCGGCCAATCCTTATGTTCCGACCAATGGCCCCGCGATCGGCGATCTGATGGATATGTTCAATTTCAACAAATAATGAAGATGAGCGACTGACGAGGCACGGAAAGCGGACTTTCATGGGGCGGGTGGCCGAAAGGCCGTCCGCCCTTTATTTTCGGCCGCGCCCCCGGCGTCCACGGACCGCGAAACCGCCGCTCCCGCGACGCGTCGGCCAAGCGTGGTTTATCGAGACCGGACGCCGGTTACTGCTGGTCCATCTGCTGCTGAAGCTGGAACACCTCGGCCTGCATTCGCTTGATCTTCTCGTCATTGGCCTGCAAGTCGTTGAGCACCTGGAATTCGGTCGTCTTGGCCGCCTTGGTGGTGGACTTTTGCACGCCAGTGGAGAGCGCGGTGGCCTCGGTGCTCACCCGTTCGATCGCCCGTTGACGCTCGGCGCAGGTGCCCGCGGGCAACTCCCGCTGCTCGCATCGCCGACCCGCGAGCTGTGCGACCTCTTCGCGCAGTTGAACGATCTCGGCCTGTTGGCGCTGTATCCTTTGTTTGATCGCGGCTTCTTCGGCGCGCGTTTCCTTGACGCTCTTGTACGCTTCGTAGCCGCCCGCGGCGGTCACGCCGGTCGCGGCGCCGCCGATTAGGGCAAGACCGGTAGCACCGGCGAGGCCACCGGCCACTACCCCCGCCATCGTGCCGATCATCCCTCCGGCGGCGATCGGGGCAACCTTGTCACGCACCTGCGCCGCCGTGCGCTCGACGCATTTCATCGTTTCATGCTTGTTCAGATGCACCGCGTCGCCGCTCACCTGAACCATCGTCCCGACGTCATTCTGAGCGGTGCGCAGGTCGATTATCGCGTCGACCCGGCCCGGATATTTCTGCTCGGCAACCTTGCGCAACTGGGCCGCCTCCCTGGTGTGGTCGGGATCGGTCGTGGAGTCTCCGTAAGGCTCGACGAAACTGACAACGCCGAGCTTGCTGTAGCATCCGCTCGGCATTCCCTTGGTGCTTACGTATATATGGTGATCAGACGCGGCGGCCGCGCTCTCGGCGGCGACGGACGGCCGCGCCGCGACATCCCGCGGCGGCGCGGTTCCGGTAGTCGAGCAGGCGCAGGCAAACGACGCAGCGGAAATAAAAGTGAGCAGGCGGGTCTTCATAATTCGTGAATAGGGTACGGAAAATCGGGGGCCAATTTCAAACATTTCGCGGAAAGTGCCGCTGCGGGACCAATAAATCGCTCAAAATCCCCACCCTTGGCGGGACTTACGCATCGGCCCTTGGACCGTGATAAGCTTTTGCCTCACCTAAAGCTATGCCCAACACGAGCGACCACGAAATGCGCGAGCCCACCGACTTCGGCGACGGCCGCTATCGGGCGGCGCTGGTCAACGTCACCAACGTCTGCAATCTCGAATGCCGCCATTGCTTCGTCTTTCGCGCCGGCAATCCGAACCTTGCGCGCGACAAGATGGACGACGCGACCATGCTGCATCAGCTGCGCGTGCTGCGCGACAAGCACGGAATCAAGTCGATGCTGTTCATGGGCGGCGAGCCGATGATCCGCAAGAACCTTGTAATGGAGGCGATCAAGCTCTTCGAGAATCCGTCGATCGTCACCAACGGAACCTACGGTATCCCTTCCGCTCCGGGATGCCTGGTAACCGTCTCGCTCGACGGGCCGGAGCGAATGAACGATCCGATCCGCGGCGACGGAGTTTTCCGCAAGGTCAGGGAAGCCATCTTCACGCGAAAGACCGGCGACGGAACGATCGTTATCCTGCAGATGACCGTCACGAAGGAGAATGCGCCGGGTCTCGAGGAGTTCGTCGAGGAAGTGAAGGACTGGCCGGTCGACGGCGTCGCGTTCACTTTCTATGTGCCATGCAAGGGAGAGCATGGCCCGCTTGCGTGGGACGATTTGCGCGAGCGCGACGTGGTGCTCGATCGTGTGATCGCGCTCAAGCGGAAATATCCGAAACTCATCAAGAGCAACATTCCCGCGCTCGAAATGATGAAGTCGGACCGCGCCATGAATTACACCGGCGAGCACGGAGAGCATTGCGGGATGCGCGCGATGCTGCCGCTTTACATGGGCAAGGGCGGCAATTTCGAGCGCACATTCTGTTGCTACGGCAACGACGTCGATTGCACGCGATGCGGCGCGTACGGAGTCTTCAACGGCGCCTACCATCGCATGAAGAAAGGGGAGGAGCCGGCCTACTCGGGATCGTAGGCGCGCGCGGCGCGGCCTTCGCCGGCAACGGCTCCGCCTGCCCATGGCCAGTCGGCCAATAGTCTTTCCATTTGACCTGACAGCTCCGCTTATACGAAACTTTTAAGCGCCGCCTGAGGCGTTCGGCCTATGGAGAAAAGACCGGACGGGGGATGAGAAGTCGCGATGCCCTGTTGTGCGTTCGCCGCTTTCATCGTCAGCCAGATAGCGCTCGCCCTTGCCGCGTTGAAAGCGCGGCTGCTGGGCCGTTCGGCGGATCACAACCCCTCTGAATCACGATCCAACGCGGCAGTGGACTGGCGCCTGTTCGGAAACGACGCGGGTGCCGCGCCGCCTCGCGTCGAGGCCCACGCCCGAGGGCGACGACGAGGCTTCGGGCGAATGCCGGCGCGTGGATGGATTTTTGTGGCCGCGGTTGAGACCGCGATCGTGCTGGGAGCGGCTTACGGCTTCGGCTCGCATCCCGGCCATCTCCTCTCGGGCATCGCCGGCCATCACAGAGTTCAAGCTTCCGCAAGACACGTTTCGACACCGCCGCTTCCGCATTGATGCGGCCATACTCCGCTTAACCGGTCATACGGGGAAATCGATATGACAAGCGCGCAACCGGCAGCGGCCAGCACCCCGCTGATCAAGGCAAGCGCCACGGCGGGGCCGTTGACGATCGCGCGTCAGCGGCGCACCGCGTTCGTCTATACCGCGATGTGCGTGCTCGGGCTGGTTCCGATCGTGTTCGGTATGTCGCCCGGGATGCAGGCGGCGGGGCTCGGGCTTTGGATTCCGGGCGGCGGATTCATCGCCACAGGAGGATGGGCGATATTGCTCTTTCCGCTGACGCTGGCGCTGTTCGCCCTAGCGGTTTTCGCATGGTTCGGGGCGGGCGCGGTAATCTTTCCGGTTATCGTATGGGGCGCAAGCGCCGCGCTCGCCGGCCTCGTGACGAAAGGCGCGATTTGGCCCGGCGCTCCATATCTCGTTGCCGCGATGGTCGCGGGCGTGATCGGATACATGCGGTACGCGGCGGAAAAGAGAAAGGCGCACGAGCTTGCGACTCTCGCGGATCGAAACCGCTACCTGCCGCACGCGCTCGCCGAGTTGGCTGACATTGCCGCTGCGGTTCCGCCGCCCGGCGAACGTGAGCTCACTCCGGAGGATCTGGCCGCCGCGCGTTACGCGCTCGATCGGGCGTTGCAGCCCGTGGGCGCGTTCAACGGTTACGATCGTATCGATCAGTTTCAGACCGCGGCGCTGCGCTACCAGATCAATCATCTCGGATACGCGCTCGCGATGCTCCAGTGCCATTACACGCCGAGCTTTTACGGCTATCTCTCCGAAGCGCAACGAAGGCTGATCGAAACCTACCTGGAGCGGCAAATCTGGGGCTACTGGGTTTACGAATCGGCGTGGGGGCATCTGAATCTAGCCAATCCCGATCCCGCCGGGCGCGACAACATCATGTTGACCGGATGGTTCGGCATCCAGGTCTGCCTCTACATGTCGAACACCGGCGATCGGCGGTACGGGGAGCCGGGCAGCCTGACTTTCCGCCTGAACGAACGGCGCGCTTTTCCCCACGACGCGCATACAATCGCGCAGTCGGTCGCACGCAATTTCGACCGGTCGGCTTTCTGTCTCTATCCGTGCGAGCCGAACTGGATTTACCCGATCTGCAACCATTACGGGATGACCTCGCTCGTCCTTCATGATCGCCTGTTTGGAACCTCTTACGTTGCCGACAACCTTGAGCGATGGCTCAGGAATCTTGATGCCGAGTTCACGGATTGCAGCGGCAGCCTGATCGGGCTTCGCTCGTCGCTGACCGGGCTCAAGTTTCCGTTCCCGGCCGGGGAAGCCGGTTTCGCCGAGTTCGAAAACTGCTTTGCGCCTGAGCGCGCGCGCCGGATGTGGGCGATTGCGCGGCACGATCTGCAATACGTTATGAAGCCGGGCGCCAACGGAATCCGGATGGCGATTCCCGGGCGCGGATTCGATTTCGGCAACTACAAAAGCGGTTACACCGGCGCGTATGCGATGATCGCGAACTCCGCGCGCGAGTTCGGCGATTACGAAATCGCCGCCGCCGCCCAGCGCGCGCTCGACGAGGACTGCTCCCGGACCGACAACGGCGGCATTCTGCGCTATTCCAAGGGGTCGAACCTGTCGAACGCGATGGCGGTTCGCGCGCGGTTCCATCGGCGTGACGATTTCCGAAACGCGATCGCCCGCGGACCGGCCGCTTCCGCGTTGCGCGGGCCAATAATGGCCGACGCGCGTTATCCCGACGTGCTCGTCGCGCGCGCGTTCAGCGACGGCGAAGCTCTCGATCTCGTGCTTTATCCGGGAACGAATCCCGGACCACAAACCATCCGTATCGAGCGGCTCCGCCCCGGCGCTGGTTACGCCGTGCACGGCACGCGGAAGATTGCGTTCACGGCGGACGAATCGGGAGCGGCGTCGCTCACGATCGACCTCGCGGGCCGCACGCCGGTTCATATCGCGCCGCGCAACTGAATCGGCGGTTGACGCCGACGCCCTTGCGCGCGTGACGAAAATCGGCGCACGATTCTGTCGGCCGCTTCGCGATTTCGCTACCCTCCTTGAGACGCCCTGCGATTGGCGTCGCCGGAGTCGGCCTTTTCACGCCGGGTCCGAGCGGAGTTTTTCACCCACGCCCACGAGATTCGAGGGAGACTGAACCTGAAAATGGCGTTTCTCAAGAATGCCTGGTACGCCGGCGCCTGGAGTCATGAAGTCGGCCGCGCGCTGCTTGCGCGCACGATTCTTGGCGAGCCGGTCCTGATGTATCGAACACAAAAGGGCCAGCCGGTGGCGCTCTCTAACCGCTGCGCGCATCGGTTCGCGCCGCTCGATCGCGGCAGGCTCGTCGATGACGCCGTTGAATGCCCGTATCACGGCCTTCGCTACGACAGCCGCGGCCAGTGCGTGCACAATCCGCAGGGCGACGGCGTGATTCCCAAAGGCGCGCGCGTCAGATGCTATCCGGCGGTCGAAAAATACCGCGTGGTGTGGATCTGGACCGGCGCTCCCGAAAAAGCCGATATAGCGAAAATTCCCGACTTCGGCTTCATCGACGATTCCGAGCGCTACGGAATCACGACCGGCACGATCCTGATCAAGGCCAATTACGAACTGCTGTCCGACAATCTGCTCGATCTCACGCACACGCAGTTTCTGCACGCGGACGTCTTCAAGAGCGAGGCGGTGATGCGCGGGCGGTTCGAGGTGATCGAGAATGGCACGACGATTCATTCCAACCGATGGTGTCCCGACGCGCCGCCGACGCCGCCGCTTCGGCTCGCGCTGAATTACGAGAAGCACGTGGATTTCTGGATGAACATGCGATGGGACCCGCCGGGGCTGATGCGCTTTGACGTCGGCGCGACTCCGACCGGCAAGCCGCGCGAAGACGGCGTGCACAACCTCGAGATGCATCTGCTGACGCCGGAAACCGAGACTTCGACGCATTACTTCTGGGCGGACGCAAGAACTTATGGAATCAACGATCCGGTCGTCGAGGAGAACAACCGCCGTGCCCTCGAACACGCCTTCGTCGGCCAGGACAAGCCGATGCTCGAGGCGCAGCAGGCGATGATGGGCACGGCGGACCTGTGGTCGCTGAACCCGGTGATGCTGCAGGGCGACGCCGCGGCGCTGCGCGCGCGCCGGGTACTCGCGCGCCTTATCGGCCAAGAGCGGCTCTGAATCCGCGGACCTATGCGTGGTGGCCCGGCGCCGTATCCCGCTCATCTAACGGATGATATTTCACGGGCGGATGATATTTCGCGGGTTGGGCTGGCACTCCCGCGGCGCCTGGCTGTAATCACCGAACGGCTTGTCGCGAGCCGAGACAACCGCGCCGACGCCCTCGCGGTTGGCCTTCTCGATGAAGGCCGCAGCGTCGGGCGTGTTGCGCATCAGCCCGTCGAGGATCGGGCCAAGCGTCTGGGTGGATGCGAGACCCATGTTTTCGAACGCCTGGTTGACGATTAGCTTCATCGCGGCCAGTTGCGAAAGCGGAATCGAGGCAAGCTCGCGCGCCGCGCCGCGCACCGTTTCCTCCAGCCGCTCGAACGGCACCGCCTGGTTGATGAGGCCGAACTCGGCGGCTTCGGCGCCCGAGAGCGGCTTGCCGGTCAGCGCGAACTGCTTGGCGCGGGTGAGGCCGAGGCGGTAAAGCCACATACCGCTTAGATAACACCCCCACATCCGCGAATACGGCGTTCCGATTCGCGCGTCCTCGCTCGCGATCACCAGGTCCGCGCACAGCGCCAGATCGCTTCCGCCCCCGACGCACCATCCGTGGACCTGGGCGATTACCGGCTTAGGCGAACGCCAGAGACTCATGAACTTCGGCACCGGAGCGAGGCTCGGCGCGGTGGCGAAGATGAAATCCTTGCCGGGATCCCACTTGCCGTCGGTCATGATTTGCTCGTCCCAGTGATGGAAGCCGCCGGCGAAGTCGAATCCGGCGCAGAATGAGCGTCCCGCTCCGCGCAGCACGATCACTTTCACGTCAGGCGCGCGGATCGCCCAATTGACCGCCGCTTCGATCTCGTCGGGCATCGGCGGCACGATCGTGTTGAGCCGCTCGGGGCGGTTCAGCGTGATGGTCGCGATGGAATCCGCCGCGTCATAGAGCAGGGTTTCATACCGCGCGCGGTCGCCGCTCCGAGCCGCCGGCTTCTTCGCGCGGACAGGTTTGCGCTTCATTCGGCTTCGCCTCCAAATCCACCCGGATCGCTCGCGCGCGGAGCGAGGGTCCTCGCGCCGCCGGGCGCGTGTTAGCGATGCATCAGATGGACGCGGCGCAGGAACTTCGGTTTCAACAACACGACTTCCAGCGGCAGCACCGTGAGCGCCAGGATCGCGTTGAACGCCATCACCAGCGCCAGCATCAGTCCCATGTCGGCCAGGAACCTGAGGCCCGACAGGAAGTACCACGGCAACACGCCGGCCACCATCGTGAACGCGACGAAGAAGATCGCCTCGCCCGCGGTGAACAACGCCCTGACGGCCGCGCCGTACACGTCGCCGTCGTTGGCAACCTGCAGTTCGTCGCACATGCGGCTCAGCAGGTAAATGCCGTAATCGATACCGACGCCGAGCCCGACCGCGACCACCGGCAGCGTATTCACGTCGAGGCCGACGCCGCGCAGGTACATGACGCTGTCGGTTGCGAACTGCGCCATCACGAGCGGAATGATCAGCAGCAGCGCGGCGGTGAAAGAGCGATACACCATCGCCGACATCAGGAAGATCGCGGCCAGCAGGTAGAGCATGATACGCAGGTTGGCGCGCTTGACCACCTGGTTCATCGCGTACTGCATTGCGACCGCGCCCCCCGCCAGGCGGATTTTGAAGTATTCGGACGAATCCTTCTGCGTCGCGCGGAGCGCCTCGCGCACGCTTTTCATCGCGTGGTTCACGGTGTCGGCCTTCAGGTCCTTGTACCAGAGAATCACGTCGCCGCTGCGGAGGTCGGGGCGCACGAGCGCTCCGTAGTCGGTCAGCGGATGGCCGGAGAGGGTGAAGAACATGTCGGTCGCGGTGTTCTCGGTGCTCGGATCCACCGGGAGCCACTTCGGATTTCCGCCGTGGAGCAGCCGATTCGTTATCGGCAGCAGGTCCATGATCGAGAGCGTCGCCTCGGCGTCGTGATGCCTCTCGATATACTCCTGGAACCGCTCCATCGAGACGTACGCCGGCGGATATTTCATTTCATGAAGCCGGTTTCCCTGCCATACGACGTTCAAGGTCACCGTCCCCGCCAGATTCTGGTTGATCATTCGATCCGCGACATTGAACTCGTTGTCGGGCCAGAGCAGCGGACTCCCCTGATCGACGCCGCCGACCTGGCGATGGGTGGCGCCGTAGAACAGAAGGAGGGCAAGCGGCACCAGCGCACAAACCGTCGCGATTCGCCACCCCGGTTTGATGATCGTCGCAAGCATGCGCTGCAGCGGCGCGATCGCCCTGGTGCTGAGCGAAGGCACTTCTCCGGTGATGAACTGCTTGACGTCGCCCGGCGGCGGAAGTGTCGCGAGCAACACCGGTGAAAGCAGAACCACGGTCGGGATGATCATCAACGACCAGGTGCCGCAGAAAAGCCCAAGCCTCCAGATGATCGGAATCGGCACCATCATCAGCATGTAAAGCCCGATCACGTCGCACATCACGCCGAGCACGGCCGGCAGGAACATCGTGCGCAGTGAGATCGTCGCGGCGCGGGTCTGATCGCCGGTACGGTAAAGTTCCTCATAGAAGCGCCGGGTTATCTGTATCGAGTGGCTGAGAGCGCGGGCGGTCAGTAGCACCGGCACGACCAGGGTCAACGGATCGAGCTGAAGGCCCATCAGGCCCGCCGCGCCCGTTCCCCATAACGCCGTCGCCGCGGCCGCGATAAGCGGAGTTCCCGCGCCGGAGAGGCTTCGCATGTAGTCGTAATGGGCGAGCGCGATAATGAAAAACGAGATGAAAAAGATCAGCAACGCTTGCTCGCCGTAATGATAGACCCACCCGACCATCATCACGC
>JAKAVC010000076.1 GCA_021817345.1 Deltaproteobacteria bacterium
TCCTTGGCCGCACTTATCCTGCGCGGTCGTCCGGAGCGCGGCAGGCTGCGCAATCCTGCCAGCCCCCTCTCGCGATAACGACGGCGCCACAGGCAGATGGTGCGCTGGGTAACCTCGAGCCGCTCCGTCAACTCGCGGATGCTCTCGCCGTCCGCGCTGCCGAGCACGATTCTGGCCCGCATCACCAGCGCCTGAGGTGTGCTATGGCGGCGCAACCAGCCCTCCAGCTGCACCCGATCTGCCGCACTGACTTCCACTCCGCCACCTTGTACGCCCATGCTGGACAGACGAACAACCCCAATACTTAATTCAGAGACGCGACACTAGGTACCGTACTACGACTACGATGCAGACCGTCGATTTCTATTTCGATTATTCCAGCACCAACAGCTACTTCGCGGCCTTTATGCTGCCCGAGAGCTGCGCTCGCCATGGCGCGCGCGTCAGATGGCTCCCGCTCCATCTCGCCGCCCTGTTCCGCGGAACCGGCTTCGACGTGATGGCGATGACGCCGCGCAAGGCACGCTATCTATGGCGCGACCATGCGCGTTACGCCGAGTTCACCGGGCTTTCGTTTCGCAAACCGTCGCGCTTTCCGATGAAGACCGCGCGGGCGCTGCGCGCGACGCTGGCAATCCCGATGCTGTCCGATCCGGGCGCCAGCCTCGACGACGAGTCACTGCTTCGTCATGAAAAGGACATCGAACGGTTCGCGCAGGGCGTGTTCCGCGCTTACTGGGAGTGCGACGAGGATATCGCCAGCCCCGGGGTAATCGAAGCGGTCGCGCGCGAGAGCGGATTCGACGGCGAGCGGCTTGTGGAACTGGCCGACTCGCCCGCGGCGCGCGAGGCGCTGGCGTCGCTCACGCAGATAGCGATAGACCGCGGCGTATTCGGCGCACCGACGTTTTTCGTCGGCGACGAGATGTTCTGGGGCAAGGACCGGCTCGATTTCGTCGAGCGCCTGCTGAAGCGGGAATAGGGATGCCCCGTCGCGGGCGCTACGAGCGCATCAACTCGGCTTCGTCGGCCGCAAGCGTCGCGTACACCTCACGATCGATAGCCCGATAGCGATCGAGCGCCACATCGGCACGCTTCTCGTCGCCCATCGCGCGGGCAACGTCGCGCATCTTCTTTTCGATCCAGGAAAGATGCCAGTTCTCGTCCTCGGTGACTGCCTTCAGGACCTCGAGCGTCTCCGCATCGACTCCCGGCAGGGTCGCATGGGCGCTGTATCGGCTCTGGGCGCGCTCCTCGACCACGACGGTGAGAGCTAGCAGGTCGATGATGTTCTTGGGGATGCCGATACGGAGTCCGAGCCGCTTCTGGTAGCCATCATCGACGTGCACCGGGCTGCCGCCCAAATCGGCGATTCGCTTGGTCCAAAGCCATGCGTGGCGCGTCTCATCGGCCAGATGCTTTGACATCTTGAGCTGAACGTCCGGATCCTTCATCTGACCCAGGATGTTGAACAGCAGGCGTGCGCCCCGAAGCTCCGCGTCGCGATAGAAACTGAATATAAGGATTTGTTTCTCCTCGGCAGACATCCCTTTCGTGTCCATTAGCTCTTTTACTCCTGCGCCGTGGAAGCTTGTAAGCAGCCTGAAAGTTCCCGACGGAGAGTCGAGACGAAACACGACGAAATAGCAGCTTGAAACGGACGCTATTTGATTCGGATCGACTGGTCAAGAAACCGGCAGTCGGGAAATCCACTGGTGTCGCGGTTGGCCTCGATTATCACTTGTTGTAAAAGTACGCTGGCTTTCCCGGGCGATTGCGAAAGAGCGGGAAGCGTCCAAAAAAAGCGCTTAGGTTGCCGGATGCCTGCAAATCCCGACGTTTACTGGCTCGCGCTCAGGCGCGTGCGCGGGGTGGGCCCGCGGACTTGCCGATTGCTCCTGGAAAAGTTCGGCGCTCCCGAGCGGATTTTCCATCTTGGCGAAGATGAAATCGCTTCGGCAGGGGTTCCCCGCCAGGTCGCGCGTAATATCCTCGAGTTCTCAGACTTCGACCCGCTCGGCAGGGAACTCTGCGAGCTTCCCCGAATCGGCGCGCGGCTCCTCAAATGGACCGACGACGACTACCCGCCCCATCTGCGCCATATCGCCGACCCGCCGCCATATCTGTTCGTCCGCGGCGACGCGCCATTGTCCGAACCCAAGTGTATCGCGGTGGTGGGAGCTCGGGCCGCCAGCGAAGCCGGGCGCCGGATGGCGCAGCGGCTCGGACTGGAACTTGCCGCCAAAGGCTTTGTCGTGGTCAGCGGCCTGGCCCGCGGAATCGACGCCGAGGCGCATCAGGGCGCACTGGACGCCGGCGGGCGGACGATCGCCGTGATGGGATGCGGCATCGACGTCATCTATCCCGCCGAGCATCGCAAGCTCGCCGAGGCTATACTCGCAAACGGCGGCGCGCTCCTGAGCGAACTGCCGATCGGCACTCAGCCTCTTGCGGAGAACTTCCCGACCCGTAACCGTATCCTCTCCGGTATCTGCCTCGGCGTCGTCGTGGTCGAAGCGGCCGAAAAGAGCGGCTCCCTGATAACCGCGCGGATGGCGCTCGAGCAGGACCGGCAGGTTTTCGCGGTCCCGGGCAGCCCGGTCGGCGGCAAGACTCGCGGCAGCAACCGGCTCCTAAAAGAAGGAGCCAAGCTGGTGGAATGCGTCGAGGACGTTATCGAGGAGATCGCACCCCAGCTTGGAATTAAGCTCGGGCCCCCGCCCGGATCAACGAAAGCGACAAAGGAGAAAGCGGCGACATCAGCCGCTAACGCGATACCTGACGTATCGAATGAAGCTAAAACGGTTCTGAATAATCTTACAGGAGGGGAGAAGCTCCATATCGACGCGATTATCGAAAACAGCGGGCTAAATCCTCAAACCGTGCTTAGAATTCTCCTAGACCTTGAACTAAGGGGATTGGTTGCCCAGTATCCCGGCAAGCTTTTCTCATTGACCTAGTTAGGGCACCATAAATGTGGACCAGGTGAATCCGGTATTTTCCGGTTCCGGTTCCAAGCTCCAAAGCTAACCAGGAAGAATCCGAACCGTGGCCAAGAATCTCGTAATCGTTGAATCGCCAGCCAAGGCCAAGACTATCAAGCGGTACCTCGGGTCTGACTACCAGGTGACCGCCTCGGTTGGTCACGTGGTCGATTTGCCCAAGAGCAAGCTCGGAGTCGATGTTGAGCATGGGTTCAAACCCGAGTACCACGTCATTCCGGGCAAGACGAAAGTCCTCGACGACATCAAGAAGGCCGCCAAGGGCAAGGAGAATGTATTTCTCGCCACCGACCCGGACCGCGAGGGCGAAGCGATCGCATGGCATATCGCCGAGCGCCTTGGCAAGGTCAACGGCGCGATCCATCGGGTGCTTCTCGAAGAGATAACCCAGCCCGCAGTACGGGCGGCGGTGCAGAATCCGAAGGAACTGAACCGCAACCTCTACGACGCCCAGCAGGCGCGCCGCGTCCTGGACCGCCTGGTCGGCTACCAGATAAGCCCGCTGCTCTGGAACAAGGTAAAACGCGGTATCAGCGCAGGACGCGTCCAGTCCGTCGCGCTTCGCATAATCGTCGAGCGCGAGAAGGAACGCGAAGCCTTCCGCGCCGAGGAATACTGGACCCTCGACGCACGCCTGGAAGGCTCGAATCCACCGCCATTCACAGCCCGGCTCTACAGCCACAAGGGCAATCGAATCGACAACAAGGCCTACAAACTCTCGCAGCAGGAGGCCGATGAGGTAAGGCAGGCCTGTGAAAAGAAGCCTTTCGTCGTTCGCAGTATCGAGCGCAAGGAAGTCCGCCGAAGCCCGGCGCCGCCGTTTATCACTTCGCGCCTGCAGCAGGAGGCGGCGCGCAAGCTCTATTTCTCGCCCTCGCGCACGATGAAAATCGCCCAGCGCCTGTACGAAGGCGTCGAGCTTGGCGACGCGGGCGCCGTCGGCCTTATCACTTATATGCGAACCGACTCGCCGCGCGTCTCCGATCAGGCGCTTGGCGCGGTCCGCGAGCATATCGAGAGACGCTACGGCAAGGACTATCTGCCCGCCAGGGCGAATGTTTATCGATCGGGCAAGTCGGCGCAGGAAGCCCACGAGGCGATCCGCCCGACTGCGGTCGAGCGCGACCCCGAATCGATCGCCAGGTATCTCAGCAAGGAGGAACTGGCGCTTTACACCCTCATCTATAATCGCTTCGTGTCGAGCCAGATGACCCCCGCGGTTTACGACCGGA
>JAKAVC010000119.1 GCA_021817345.1 Deltaproteobacteria bacterium
CGCCGGACTATCCGGCGCAGCACGTATTCGCGGTCGGTGTTGCCCGGGTTGACTCCCTCCGCGACGAGGAAGGTCATCGTGCGCGCGTGGTCGGCGATCGCACGGAAGGAAACGTCAGGTTCTCCGCCCTGCCCGTAACGAGCGCCGTCGCCATGCTTGCGCGCGGCTTGCTCTATCCCGCGGATAATCGTCTGGAACAGGTCGATGTCGTAATTGCCGAGCAGGCGCCCGGCCTCAAAGGTCTGCATCACGGCTGCGACCCGCTCAAGGCCGGTCCCTGTATCGACGTGCTTCATCGGAAGCGGCGTGAGCGCTCCGGTGGCGTCGCGGTTGTACTGGATAAAAACCAGGTTCGCCAGCTCGATGAAGCGCGAGCATCCGTCCACGTTGACCGCGCACGGAACGCCGCGATGAGCATTGCCGTCGCAGGCCTTCTCGCCGCGGTCGATATTGATTTCCGAGTTGGGACCGCACGGCCCCGTCTCACCCATCTCCCAGAAATTGTCCTTGTCGCCGAAGCGCAGGATCCGCTCCTTGGGCAGCACGCCCATCTTGAGCCAGATCTCCTCGGCTTCGCGGTCGTCCTTATGGACGGTCGCCCACAGCAGCTTCGGATCGATTTCCCAGACCTTGGTGATCAGATCCCAGTGCCAGCGGATCGCGTCTTCCTTGTAATAGTCGCCGAACGACCAGTTCCCGAGCATCTCGAAGAACGTGTGATGGTAGGTGTCGCGCCCAACTGCTTCGAGATCGTTGTGCTTGCCCGAGATGCGCAGGCATTTCTGGCAATCGGCCACCCGGCGCATGCTCGGCGTCCGGATACCGAGGAAATAATCCTTGAAAGGGACCATCCCGGCGTTGGTGAAAAGCAGCGTCGGGTCGCCCTTTGGAACGAGCGAAGCCGAGGGAACGATCTCGTGGCCGCGTTCCCGGAAAAAGTCGAGAAACGATTGACGTATCCTTGCCGTCGTCCAGCGCATAGAAACAGTTATTGTAGCCTAGCCGGGCGCTGCCTTCCTACACGCACCCGCACTGTCTTCACGCGTAGCCGACAGGCGTGATTCACGCGAAACTTCCTTCTGCCGAGGTTCAATGGGCGGGTTCGGTGACGCTTCGATGGTCGAAGAAGCGGACGATATAGCCGTCGGGGTCGCGGAGCTGGGGACCGTATCCCCATTCGGTCTGGCGCGGCGGATAGTCAAACCGCACCCCCTTGGCCATCAGGTCACGGCACAGTTCATCGACGTCACGGACCTCGAAATAGATTATCGGCGAGACCGGGTCGGGCGTGACATCGCCCTGGCTGAGCAGCAGGCCGAAGCCGGAGTCGTCCTCGAGCGCGACGAATCGGCGCTCGGGCACTTCGAATTCCAGGCTGAGGCCGAGGTTCGACGTGTACCAATCGCGCGATTCCGCAATGTCGCGCACTACCAGCCCGAGATGGTTGAGCGTCATGGCCGATTCAATCTCCTGCGAGCCGCGGAGGGCGAAGGCTCGGCGATCGGACGTCTCAGGTCTAGCGCAATGCCGCACCGTCGCGCTACGCGGGCAGGCTGAGCGCCGGCGGCGAGAGCGCGCGGGCCATGGCGTCGGCGAGCTTCGATGCGTCTTCGGGCGCGAGATTGCCGATCGAAATCCGTATCGCGGGCGGGCTCTTGATGCGGTAGCGTTCGCCGGCCGCAACCGCCCATCCCGCTTCGAGCATCGCCTGCACGACCGAGGCTTCCTCGACCACCGGAATCCAGACGTTCAATCCCGAGTTGCCCGACGCCGCGATTCCGCGCGCCGCGAGCGCGTCGAGCAAGGCACGCCTTCGCTCGGCGTACGCGGCGGCGGCCTTCGCGACCATTTTCGCCGTGCGCGGGTCTGAAAGCATCGCGGCCACGATTCGTTGCAGTATATGGCTCACCCATCCGGTTCCGAGCGCCTGCCGCCCCTCGACGCGACTTATCGTGAGTTCGTCGCCGGTCATCATCGCAAGGCGGAGATCGGGGCCGAGGAACTTCGAGACCGAACGTACCACGGCCCATCGCCGCCGCTCGCTTGCGCACAAGGTCATGGCGTGCGCGCCGGCGACCGGCCCGGCATGGTCGTCCTCGATAAGCATCAGGTCGGGATACGCCTTCAGCATCTTGCGCAGCGCCGCGGCGCGCCCGGCGTCGAGCGCGGCGCCGGTGGGATTCTGCGCGCGCGGCGTCACGATCACCGCGGCGGCTCCGGTTCGAAGCGCGCGCTCAAGCTCATCCGGCGCCATCCCGTGGCCGTCGAGCCCGACCGGTACCGCAACAAGGCCGAGCGTGCGCAGGAGGTCGAGTACAGGCGGATAGCCGGGATCCTCGACCGCGACCCGGTCGCCGAAGTGCAGATGCGCTCCGAGCAGACGCTCGATCCCGTCCATCGCGCCGCCCACGATCGCAATCGGCCCCGCGGGGATTCCGTCGCGCCGCAAGAGCTCTGAGGCAAGCGCGGTGAGTTCCGGCAGGTTGCGCGCCCGGGCGTATAGACCGGGTGGACCGTCAAGGCCCTTAAGCGCCGGTCCGAGCGAAGGGAGCATCGCGGGATCGGGATTTCCCGAGGCGACGTCGCGCACGCCGCGCGGTATCGCGGGTGCGGGACGCGCCGTAATCGGCGGGCGCGACGTTATCCGTGTGCCGCGCCTGCCTTCGCCGCTCAATATTCCGCGCGCGGCAAGCTGCCGGTACACGGCTGCTACCGTGGTCGGGCTCACGCCGAGGCTTCGCGCAAGCGCGCGGACGGCGGGCAGGCGATCGCCGGGGCGAAGCCTGCCGCGGAGCACGGCATCCTCGACGCTCGCGGCGATTTCCCTTGTCGTGCTTCCGGCGATCCGGTACGATTGCTCCGTAACGTTCACAAGAATGTACTGTAACAAAATTGCGAGTCTGAACTCAAGCCCTGGATGGAACCCGAGATGAGAACCGAACGCAGCACCGTAAGGCGCAATCCCGTGCGCGCGGTCTATGACCGCGAACGAATCGACGCGATCCTCGACGAGGCGCTCATCTGCCACGCAGGCTTCGTCATCGACGGCGAGCCGCGCGTTCTGCCTACGATCCACGCGCGAATCGGCAACCGGCTCGTGATGCATGGCGCCGCGTCGAACGCGATGCTCGGCGCGATGCGCTCGGGCGCGCCGGTGTGCGTGACGGTCACGATACTCGACGGCCTGGTGCTTGCGCGTTCGGCGTTTCGCCATTCGATGAACTATCGCTCGGCGGTCATTTTCGGCAGGGCGTGCGCGCTCGAGCGCGAGAGCGAAAAGCTTGCAGCGCTTCGGGCTATTGTCGAGCACGTGATGCCCGGGCGATGGGACGACGCGCGTCCGCCGAGCGCCGAGGAACTTGCGGCGACGCTCGTGATGGAAGTCGAGATCGAGGAAGCGTCGGCGAAGATTCGCACCGGACCGCCGGGCGACAAGGAAGCCGATCTTGCGCTGCCCGTATGGGCCGGCGAGATCCCGCTCAGGCTTGCGGCGTGCGCGCCGATTGCCGCGCCGGGAGTGGACGGTGCGCTTGCGCCGCCAGACTACGTCGTTGAATACGTGAGAGTCTCGCGCGCCGCCGCGGAGTTGGTATCGCCATGCGGCCGCGAAGACATGACGCTTCAAGCCCTAAGCGAAAGAAATCATGAGCAGGAGTGAGTTGCTGAGCCGGATCGTTTTGGGACTGCTCGAACCGTTGGAACGCCGGGCGCCGTTCGCGGTTGAAAGCGGTGCGCCTCGTTCAGCGGACCCTGTTTGGCAAATCGGTCATGCGGCTTTCGACGCGGAGCGTGCGCTTGTGATTCCGCCTGTGCCACAGGAACGCGCGCAAGCGGGTCCGGGCGAGGATTTCCATGGCCGCAACAGCGCCAAGCCGTGGGCTTCGACGCCCCCGCAATTTTCAGAAGTCGAAGCCTGGTGGAAGCTGATACTCAAGGCCGGCGAAGCGACCTTGTCGCATTATCCGATGAGCACGCCGCTTCCCGAACCTGTCGAGTTCACCACGTACACCGTCCACACGCTGGAAGAAGCGTTTGATTACGTGCTGTACCACACATCATTCCACCTCGGCCGCGCGTGGGAGATAGCCAGGATTCCGTAAAAAATGCGCCGGGCGGCTGATTGCGCCCGGCGCATATACGCGATCCAATCGTTTAGTTGACGATGGCGTGTTATCAGCGAGCCATCGCGTCCACCATCGTGACCCGGCCAGGATCGGCCTCGAA
>JAKAVC010000117.1 GCA_021817345.1 Deltaproteobacteria bacterium
CCTTCACCATGGAGCCTCACCGCCTGGCTCCACTTCTTTCCCGCGCCGTCGGGACGGCGACAACCGGCAAATCTAATTGTCGTCAACCGGCAGATTTAATTGTCGTTGATCACGGCCACTCCTTACCTTCACCGACCTCGCCCCGCGCCCGATTCCCTCCTCTTCGTGAATTCGATCCTGGAGGGCGCTGAGAAGCTCCCCGGGCGGGCGGGGTGCCCGCGCGGCCTTAGCTGCTTCCGACAACGGGGCTGGCGTCAAGCGAGAAATTGCTCCGCCTCGACCAAGCAGCGATACAAGGCGCTCGTACTGCCCTTCGGCAAGTAGGTCAAACGGGACTGTCCCGTCGTCCCGCGCTCCGAGAAGCAGTGCGCGATTGGCGCTCGCCGATCCGCGATCAATCTTGCGCACTATGGCGAGCAGCCTCTGAAGGTGTTCTTCATTAGCTGGCGTCATGGCTTTGCCGCTTGCCCAGAAGTGAAGCGATCGTCGGCTTACGCCGAAGAGGCGGGCGAGCTGCTCCCAGCTGAAGCCGGAGAGCCGGCGGAGCTCTGTGATCGAAGCTCCAGGGCGCTGAGTCTTCGGCAGGGACAAACCTGACGTCGTTTGTCGAACGGGTAGTGGCAGGTGAAAGGCAGCCTCAGCTGGAAGCACACACTGAATTGAAGTTCCGAAATCAACGAGCATCAGGCCGACTATGCATTCGGACATCCGCGGATTAAGCATCGCCCCGTCTGCGGACGTTGAGTCGAACCGTCCATGGGCTTTGGCCAGACTCGTCATGGCTTTCCTCCGTACTCACGCAGAAAGTCTTCGGTTACGGCCCATCGGAAAAATGTGTATATGCGCTCTGCGAACCTCTCAGCGTTGTCCACGATGTAATCTACGGTGAACGGCACAGATTCCGAGCTGAACATGTCAATGTCGAGAATCCAGCTTATTTCACCTGTCGGTTCGATCGCCGAAGGATCAACGCTCTGTCCCGCAGGCAGCCGCCCCCACCGTGCGAGGACTCGCGCGCCGTCAATAGCGAAGATTGACTCGGAAAGAACGTGGAGCGCATGGGCGTCCGCTGGCGTTCCCACAATCCCCCGCAGCTCGGACCGGACTAGCCTCTTGATTTCGTCGACCGCTTGTCCCGCGATCCGGTCGATGTAGCGGACGCCCAAGCGATCGATAAGCTTCGGTCCCACGTGATCATCGAGCGCGGCGGCTACGTCTCGGAGGCGCAGCAGGAAATCGGAGCGGCTACTATATGCGGTTGTCTCAAGGGCGAGAAAATCTGGCGCGAGTGAAACGCGCCAGTGGCCTTCGAGATCGCCGAATCGCCAAACGGTCTGCGGTGGCGCCGGGGCCACCGCCGCCGGGCCGACCGCTACAGCCCCGATCAGTTCCTGACGAAGAACCGGGTACTTTGGACGGATGGCCTCCTGAAAACCCGCAACGAAGTCGCGCTGTTCGACGGCCACGACCAGCGGAAATCGCACCTGCGCGATGACGCGCACGAGCGGCGCGTGCTCCAAGTGCACCTCAGCAGGCGCTGGAGCAACGATTGGGTCATCTATACCGGCCATGCGTACAGTATACGAAACTTAGGGTTAAGTGTGAAACAGAATGTGAAGTAACGCGATGAACGGGGCAACGCAGATGTTCAAAGCTATTAATAGCGTCGTATAGACTTTAAGATTGTAGACTCATCGCCTTCGCAGCTATTTTGAGCGCTACCGATGCCAGCTTTCGGCGGAAGAAGGGGGTCGGCTAACGTGTCGAAGGGCTGGCGGGGGACATCTGCGGGGTGGCGGGGTTAGTGCCGGCAACGTCGCGCAGGATCTGTTCGGCGTGCGAGGACGGATCGACGTTGGGATAGACCTTCAGGATGCGGCCGTCGGCGCCGATTACGTAGGTGATCCTTCTGTCGAGGCCGAGGATCGGAATTCCGTTGGCCGCGCCGTAAGCGGTTGCGATCTTGCGCTCCGGATCGAGCAGCAGTGCGAAGGGAAGCTTGTACTTGCGGATAAACGCGAGATGCGAGTTGGCGCTGTCGACACTGCATCCGAAGACCGCGATACCCGCGCGCTCGAACATCGCGTAACCGTCGCGAAAGGCGCACGCCTCCCTGGTGCATCCGGGCGTGTCGTCTTTCGGATAGAAGTAAAGAACGATCCTGCGGCCGCGGTAGCTCTCCAGCGAGAACGGCGCGATGTTGTCGCCGGCCACCATCCGCGTGGTAATCGGCGGCGCGACGTCGCCCACCTTGAGCATCGCGGCCCGCGCGATCCGCGGCCAGAGCACGACGACAAGAACCGCGACAACACCGAGGACGATTATCGCTGTCGCCGCCATCTTCATACGCGACGCGCCCGCTCAGACGTGATAAAGCCAGCTCTTGTACTGCTCGTCGCCGCGCCCGCGCAACACGCGCTGAAAGACTTCCTGCACCTTGCGGGTGATCGGTCCGGGCTGGCCGGTCCCGATTCTGCGGTCGTCGAGTTCGCGCACCGGCGTCACCTCGGCGGCGGTGCCGGTCATGAAAGCCTCGTCGGCGATATAGAGCGCGTCGCGGGCGAAGAACTGCTCGACCACCGGAACCCCGAGGTCGGCGAGAATCGTCATCACAGAGGCGCGCGTGATACCGGGCAGGATCGAGGTGAGGGGCGGGGTGCGCACCACGCCCTCGCGAATCACGAAGATATTCTCGCCGCTGCCTTCGGCGACGAAGCCCTGCACGTCAAGCAGCAGCGCCTCGTCGTAGCCGGAGCGGCGCGCCTCGTAACCGGCGAGAATCGAGTTGATGTAGTTTCCCGAGGCCTTTGCCGCCGGCATCATCGAGTTGTGATGGAAGCGGACGAAGGACGAGGTTTTCAGCCGGATGCCCTTCTCGAGGCTTTCCTTGCCCAGGTAGGCGCCCCACGGCCACGCCGCGATAGCGACGCGGGTCTTGTTGCCGCGCGCGGCCAGCCCCATCTCGCCCTCGCCATAGAAGGCGAGAGGGCGGATATAACATTCCTCGAAGCGGTTGGCGCGCACCACGTCGGCCGAGGCCTTGAGCAGTTCTTCCTCGCTGAACGGCATCGGCATCTCGACGATATGGGCGGAATCGATCAGGCGGCGGATATGCTCGCGGGCGCGGAAGATTGCCGAGCGTCCGTCGTCGCTCCTGTAGCATCGCATCCCTTCGAAGACCGCGAGCCCGTAGTGCAGGCTGTGGGTGAGAACATGCACATGGGCCTGGTCGTATGGCACCAGTTCGCCGTCAAGCCAGATTTTGTCGGATCGTATGCCGCCCGTTGCCAATGCCAACCTCTCAAGAAATGGATCTGACAGACTGGGCCGCCCGCGCGCGAGGGCGAGCGTCCCTTAAGCGGGAAAGTTAATCCAAGCTCCAAACTGTAACAAGCCAGGTTCGCCTGCACGAGAGCTATTCCGAGCGGGTGCGCGGCACGGCCTGCGCGGATGCGGGCTCGGCGCCGTTTGCGCTTTCGCCGGGGGAAGGCGTGGCGGGCGCGGTTTCGATCGGTCGCATCGCTAATCGCCGGCTCCGGCGCCTGCCGCCGCGACGCCTGCGCCTGCGCTTGCCCGAAGGCGCCGGGGCGACTGCGCCAACAAGGTAAACGTCGGGATTTTCAAGGAAGCGGGCGAGCGCGGCGAGGTCGGCGCCGTAAACCGGCGCAACCATCTCGAAGAACCGGCGCGCGAGTGGAAAATACGGCCGGCGCGCGAGCCGCTTGGTGCGGCGCGACGGTTCGCGAAGCAGCGGAAATGCCTCGATGATAAGCCGCATGTTCTCGGTGTCGGTGCGGGCGAAGCCGCCGCGGCGAAGCTCGCCGACCACGTCGACACGGCCTTCGCCTTCGCGTCCGATCGCGCCCGCCAGGTGCATGTCGAGCATCATCGTGGCAAGCACGAACTCGTGGCCGGGCGTCTCGCCGGCGGCGATTCTCTCGCCGAGCGCGCCGAGATTGCGCACCGTGGGCGAGCTTTCGAGCGGGCCGGTCCAGGTCTTGAGATGGGCCGACAGCCACGGCATCAACTGCTCCAGCAGTCCCAGTTCTTCCATCAGCAGGAGCGCGCGCGCGGCGCCGCTCTGCCCGATAGTGCGATAGGTTTCCTCGACCAGGCGCGGTATCGAGGCCTTCAGCAGGTCGGTGCGATGGCGTTCAATCGCGGCGCGGGTGGCAGGCTCGATTTCGAAGCCGAGCTTGGCGGCAAATCGTACCGCGCGCATCATCCGGACCGGGTCTTCAGCCATCCGGACGTCGGGGTCGCCGACCGTGCGGATAAGCCGGGCGCGAAGATCGGGGACGCCGCCGGTGTAATCGATTACGCGGAAGGTCTGCGGATCATAAAAGAGCGCATTGACCGTGAAGTCGCGGCGGAAAGCGTCTTCCTCGGCGCTGCCGAAGGTATTGTCGTGGCGGATGAGCGGTTCTTCGGGGGAGACTTCCTCGCTTCGGCGGCGGAAGGTCGCGACCTCGATATTCTTCGGACCGAAGAAAACGTGGACGAGGCGGAAGCGCCGGCCGATAAGGCGCGAGTTGCGGAACAGCTCGCGGACTTGCTGGGGATGGGCCGAAGTGGCGACATCGAAGTCCTTGGGCCGCCGCCCAAGCATCAGGTCGCGCACGCCGCCGCCCACCAGGTAGGCCGTGTGCCCCGCCCTTATCAGACGATACAGAACCTTGACGACATCCGGGTCGATTTCACGTCGCGAAACCGAATGCTCGGCGCGTTCAAGTATATCGGGTTCCAATCTTCGTCCTTCTGCGATGGCGCGATACCCGAACCGCGCCGACACCCCCATCCCAAACCTAGCACGGTCGCGCGCTTCGGTTCACCGCTTCAACGAACCGGGCTGCGCGAACGCCGTCCGCGCCCGAGCCGTGGCGATCTTCTATAAGCCGAACGCACGCGCATATAGAAGCATCGCCTGAGGCCAAATAGAATATTTGCGGTTCTCGGTAAACCCGCACCGCACTTATTTTCCGTCAAGGAGGTCCGCATGATGCAGCAGTTTTCCGCCGACATCCGCAAGATCCGCGACCGCGCGCGCAAGCATATCGCCGACGGCGCCGTCACGGGCGGCTACAAGGCCGATCGCGAGCAGGTGATAAAGGTCCTCAACCAGGTGCTGGCCACCGAAATCGTGTGCGTGCTTCGCTACAAGCGCCATTACTACATGGCGAGCGGAATCAACTCGGACGGCGCGAAGGCCGAGTTCCTGCAGCACGCCAACGAGGAGCAGCAGCACGCCGACTGGGTCGCCCAGCGCATCACCCAGTTAAACGGCGAGCCCGACTTCAATCCCGAGGGCCTCGCGACCCGCAGCCATTCGGAATACGACGAAAAAGCCTCGCTGACCGACATGATCCAGGAGGACCTGGTCGCGGAGCGGATCGCAATCGAGTCGTACTCGGAGATAATCCGATGGCTCGGGAACGACGACCCGACCACACGGACACTGATCGAGCAAATCCTGAAGATGGAAGAGGAGCACGCCGACGACCTCGCCAATCTGCTCGCGCGAGTCTCGTAGGACACGGCGCCCGGACGGCATCGACGTATCGTGAAGAGCGAGCAGTTTCGGCTACCCGCTCTTTTCGGTCAAGCATGCCACGGATAGCGCGCGGCCCGCTCGACCATCGCGGCCAGGTAGAGCACGGCGAGCAGCGGCGCGATATCGCGCATCAGGCGCCCGAGAGTCGCGGGCGCGAACGCGAGCGCGATCACGAGTCCGAAATTGACCACCCCCGCGAAGTGGCCGAGGCGGCTTCCGATCGGGCCCGTGCGTGGCCCGCCAAGGATCAGCGAGTCGAGCGCATACTGCGTGAAAAGGATAGCGACGAGGAGCGGGATATAAGCGGGGATTGCCCCGGACGACGACTCGATAGCGAGTGCAACGACGATGAAAGTCACGTCCGCGAGCGCGTCGAGCCATCGCCCGCCGGCGCTCTCGACTCGAAGCATCCTGGCGAGCCGTCCGTCGAGAAAATCGCTGGCGGCGGCAACGATTGCGATCGAACCGAGCACGGGCGGGTCGCGTCGCGCGGTGTACCATAGCGCGATCCATCCCGCCGCGAGCACGAACCTGAGCGCGCTCGTCACGGCGACCAGGATCGCTCCAGCGCGCACGATTCGACGCGGTTCTACAAGGCACCCGGATTCCTCTAGAATCGTTTCCTTATGGCCCCTCAGAAAACGAGCACCATCCTTGTAGTGAGTCACGGTCCGTCATGCCTTGACGGCGTGGTCGCGGCCGCAGTCGTCGCACGCTTCCACGAGGGGCATCGCGTGCTTACGACGCTCGCCTCCAACAGCGAGAGCGATCACGCGATCCAGTCGGTGAAGGCCGGAGCCGACGAAATCTGGATCACCGACCTCTCATGGTCACAGCCGTCAACCGGTGAGCATCTGCGCGAGCTTGCGGCCTGCGGCACGCGCATCTACTGGATTGACCATCATCGCACCGCAGTCTCACGCGTCGACGCGCCGGAGTTCAAGGTCCCGTTCGCCGCCAAGGTGCTCTCGGAGCGGTATTCGGCGGCGCGGCTCGTGTTCAACTATCTGAAACGGCGCGAGGATGAGCTGGCCTCGGAGGAAAAACGCCGCGCGTTCGAGGCGTTCGGCGCGTTCGCGGAGATCGCCGACGATCACGACCGATGGGTGCATCGCATACCCGAGTCGCCCGACTGGGCGCTCGCCGTGCAAACGCTCGGCGGGATGGCCTCGTACCGGGAGATCCTTAAGCTCAGGGAGCCGCGGATGTCGCGGCGGCTTCGCGAAGCGCTTCAGGCCGGGCGCGAAGGGTTGCGCCGCAGCATGGAGCTGGCGGATTCGACCCGGGTGGATCGCAGGCTCGCGAACGGAATCACGGTGCGCTCGGCCTGCTGCTTCGGCTATAGCAGCGAAGTCGCGGCGCATCTTTATAACGGCGCATCGCGGACGGTCGTGGCGCTGTTCGATCTCAGAAGCCAGGGCGTGAGCTTAAGGCGAAGTCCCGATTGCCACGTCGATCTGGCAAAGCTGGCCGAGGCATTCGGCGGCGGCGGACACGAGGCGGCGTCGGGCTTTTCCCTGCCTGATCTGCGGCGGGTTCCGGCGGAACGGCTCTCGGAGGTGCTGGCTGCTCGCCTGGAGACGCCGAAGCCGGAACCGCTGTGAGCGGCGGGAGCTGTATCGCAAGCTCAATCTTCTCTTAGTTACCGAGACCGTGATGGCACATTAGCCATCCGCCCGCCGCACGGCAGCTCACGCGGGTCAAAACCACTCCACAGTTTCGTCCTTGCATCAAGGCTTTGTCCGGGCCAGACTGACTGTACGTTCATTTGAATGACTGAACAGTCAGAACGGCTATGACCCGCGAAGAACTGATCAAGGAGTACCGGGTTCGCGAAATCCTCGACGCAGCCCGCCGCGTTATCGGCCGGCACGGCTTCGACGGCACCACGATCGACCGTGTCGCCGAAGAGGCGCGCATCGCCAAGGGCACCATCTATCTTTATTTCGGCAACAAGGACGACTTGCTCCACGCGGCAGTGATCGAGGGTATCCGCTCCCTCAATGCCGAACTCAGACGCGAAGACAATCCTGCGGCGCCGCCGCTCGAACGAATCGAGAATCTGGTCCGCAATTCGCTCCGAATCCAGAACGCCAACCAGGATTTCCTGAAGGCGTTGATGCTCGAGACCCGGCTCGTCGCTTTCGTTCCTGGCGACCCGCGCGCCGAGGAACTGCGCGCCACTTACATGGAATATCTCGGCCATCTGGCCAACGCGCTCACTGCCGCAATCGAGGCCGGGGCGATTCGGCGGGTTGACCCGATGGTCGCGGCGTTCACGCTGAGCGAGATGGTGACCGGGACGCTCAGGCGAAGGCTCTTCGGGCTCAACTCGAATCCGCCCGAGGAAGACGCCGACGGAGTGCTCGACATGTTCCTGAACGGAGTCAGGGCTGCGCCCGGAGGTGGCGGGCGATGAAGTCGTATCCGATGCGCGCGCTTTGGGCGGGAGCGCTCGTGCTCGCGCTGCTCTGCTGCTCGTGCCGCGAGCCCGAGGCCGCAAAGGCCGCGCAGGAACCGACGGCGCCCGCAAGGCTCGTGGTCGTGGTCGCGCCCGCGCGCGAGCAAACCCTGACCCGCACCGTCGAGGTCCAGGGCGCGCTTTTTCCGCGCGAAAAGACCGTTCTTGCGGCCGAGGCCGACGGAGCAATCTCCGAGGTGATGGCCGATTTCGGCGACCGCGTGGCGGCGGGACAGGTGCTATGCCGAATCGATCCGCGCGAATACCAGTTACGTCTCGACTCGGCCCGCGCGCAACTGGAACAGGCCCAGGCGCGGCTGGTCAATGCCAAGGCGAATTTCCATCGCGCGAGCGAACTCAAGAAAAACGGCCTTATCCCGCAGCAACAGTTCGACGAGATTTCCTCGACGCTGCGCGTGGCCCAGGCCGACGCCGAAGCCGCCGCCAACGCCGTCGGTCTGGCGAAGACGAAGTTTGATTACACCTACGTGCGCGCGCCATTTGCGGCCTACGTGCAGAAGCGGATGGTCTCGCTCGGGGAGCATGTCGGAACCGGAACGCCGGTCTATGAGCTAATCGCGATCGACCCGATAAAGCTCCGCGCGTCGATTCCAGAGCGGTTCGTTCCCAAGCTCAGGGTCGGACTCCATATCGATCTGAGCGTCGAGGCGAATCCGGGCCGCGTATATAGCGGCGTCGTGCGGCGAATTGCGCCCGCGCTGGATGAGGCCAGCCGCACGCTCCTTATTGAGGCTGAAGTTCCGAATCCCGACGGCAGCCTGAGGCCCGGCTACTTCGCCCATGTGACCGTCAATCTCGGGCGCGACCGCGCGCTGTTCGTGCCGCAGAGCGCCGTGATGCGCTACGCGGGGGTGTCGCGCGTGTTCGTGCTCGAGCATGGCGTGGTCAGAAGCCGCGAGGTCGAAACCGGCGTGACGCTCGGCAGCGGGATCGAGATCGTCAGGGGGCTCAAGCCCGGGCAGCGCGTCGTTACGACCGACCTCGACCGCCTGGCCGACGGCGTGCGGGCCGTAGCGAAGGAGCAATCGCCGTCATGATCCTGGCCGACCTGTGCGTAAGGCGTCCGGTCTTCGCGACCATGTTCATCGCGGTGCTGGTCGTGCTCGGATGGGTTTCGTACGAGCGGCTCGGCGTCGATCTCTATCCCAAGGTCGATATTCCGACCGTGATGGTGACGACGTTCCTGCCGGGCGCCGCGCCTGAGGAAACCGAGGCGCTGGTCACCAAGCCGCTCGAGGAAGCGATCAACACCGTAAGCGGCATCAAGGACCTGCGCTCGACCACGATGGAGGGCGTGTCGCGCATCTTCGTCCAGTTCAAACTCGAGCGCAACCTCGACGCCGCCACGCAGGACGTTCGCGACAAGATCTCAAGCGTGCTCGACAAGCTGCCCGAGGGAACCAAGCCTCCGCTGGTGCAGAAGTTCGATATCGACGCGGTCCCGATTCTCACCTACGCGATAACCGGCTACCAGAGCATCAAGGAGCTGACCGAGATCGCGCGCCGGCTCATCAAGGAGCCGCTCGAATCGGTGGACGGAGTCGGCGCAATCTACATCGTCGGCGGACGCGAGCGCGAGATTCACGTGCTGATCGACGCCGACCGCCTGCACGCGACCGGGCTTTCGATCCAGCAGGTCGCCGCGGCACTGGCGCGCCAGAACGTCGAGTATCCGGGCGGCAGAGTCGAGCAGGGGCTCTCCGAGGAAACGCTTCGCACGCTCGGCCGGATAACCAACGTCCGGGATTTCAGGAACGTAGTCGTAAGCGAGCAGAACGGCCGGCCCGTGACGGTCGGCGATATCGGCACGGTCGTGGACGGAGTTAAAGAACCGCGCTCGCTCTCGCGATGGGACAACCGGAACGCCGTATCGCTGGTGATCCAGAAGCAGTCGGGGCAGAACACGATCGCGGTCGTCGATCGGGTGCGCGCCCGGCTGGCGCAGATCAAGAAGACGCTTCCGCCCGGCGTGCGCGTGATCGTCTCGCGCGATTCGTCCACCTATATCCGCGAGTCGGTCCATACCGTTCAGGAGCATCTGCTCCTGGGGGGACTTTGCGCAGCTATCGTGGTGTTCTTTTTCCTCGGTTCGATACGTTCGACGCTGATCGCCGCGGTCGCAATTCCGGTTTCGATCGTTTCGACCTACTCGCTGCTGCTCTGGATGGGCTTCACGCTCAACACTCTCACCCTGCTCGCGCTCACGCTCGCGGTCGGAATCGTCATCGACGACGCCATAGTGGTGCTCGAAAACATCTTCCGGTTCATCGAGGAGAAAGGGATGGGGCCGGTCGAGGCGGCCCGGGCGGCGACCGCCGAGGTCGGGCTCGCCGTGAGCGCCACGACGCTCTCGCTGGTCGTTATCTTCGTGCCCGTCGCGTTCATCCACGGCGTGATGGGGCGCTTCCTGAATTCGTTCGGGCTCACGATGGCGTTTGCGATCATGGTCTCGCTGGTGGTCGCGTTCTCGCTGACCCCGATGCTGTGCTCGCGCTTCCTCAAGGCGGAGCCTGGCCGGCGCCGTTCGCGCGATTCCGCGTTCTTCCGTCCGCTCGAGGCCAATTACGAGCGCGCGCTTTCATGGTCGCTGGCGCATCGATGGATAATCGTCAGCGTCGCGGTTGCGCTGGTGCTCGCCGTGCCGCTGCTCGCCCGGCTGGTCGGCGCGAACTTCATGCCCAACGAGGACAACAGCGAATTCGCGGTCAATATCCAGACCCCGCCCGGCTATTCGCTGCTTCATACCGACGACGTCGTGCGCCAGATCGAAAAGCGGCTCCGCACGCTGCCGGGCGTGCGGCATCTTTTCACGACCGTCGGCGACACCACCGGCGACGGGCGCGTGACCGTCGCGCAGGTGATCGTTAAGCTCGCGCCGATCGATCAGCGCAGGCTCACCCAGTCGCGGATAATGGAGCTTGCGCGAAAGCGGGTCGAGGATTTTCCAGCACTGCGGATCACGGTTGACGATATCAAGCCGTGGGAGCAGGGCGGCGTGCGCGACGTTGACGTCGATTACGACGTGCGCGGCCCCAATCTCGACACGCTCCGCCGGATCGCGGCCCAGGTGCGCCATCAGATCGAGCAGATTCCCGGCGTGGTCGATCTCGATTCGACCTACGAAGGCGGGCTTCCCGAGTTGCAGGTCCATATCGACCGGCAGAAGGCCGCCGATCTCGGCGTATCGGTGCAGGATATCGCCTCCACGATGCGCACGATGGTCCACGGGAGCGTCGTCACCCGCTATCGCGAAGGGCAGAACACCTATGACGTGCGGCTGCAGTTGGCCGCAGCCGATCGCAACAACCCCGCCGAGATCGGCTCGCTCACGGTTCCCTCGGCGACCGTAGGACAGGTGCGGCTCGACAACGTGGCGTCGCTCAGCAACGGCACCGGCCCGGTCCAAATCGATCGCGAGAACCGCCAGCGCCAGATAGCGCTGCTTTTCGACCTCGGACCCGGCGCCGCGATGAACAAGGTGCTCGCCGAACTGAAGCATCGCGTGGCCAAACTCCATCTCCCGCCCGGCTACATCACCACACTCGGCGAGATGGGCAACAGCCAGGTTTACGGCGAGATGATCCACGGGTTCGCAATCGCGATCCTGCTGTCGGTCATCTTCATGTACATGGTGCTGGCCGCGCAGTTCGAAAGCTTCGTCCATCCGATCACGATCATGCTTTCGCTGCCGCTCGCGGTGCCGTTCGCGCTGCTCTCGCTTCTGGTTTTCAGGGAGCAGATGACGCTGTTCTCGCTGCTCGGAATTCTGCTCCTGTTCGGGATCGTGAAAAAGAACTCGATCCTGCAGATCGATCAGACAATTAACCTGCGGGCGCAGGGAATCGCGCGGCGCCAGGCGATACTGCAGGCCAACCGCGAGCGCTTGAGGCCCATCCTGATGACCACCGCCGCGCTTATCGCGGGCATGATTCCGGTCGCCTTCGGCACCGGGGTCGGCGCCGCGTCCCATCGCGGGATCGCGATCGTCGTGATCGGCGGCCAGGCGCTATGCCTGTTCATCACGCTTCTGATCACGCCGGTTGCCTATTCGCTGTTCGACGACCTGGAAAACTGGTGGAAGCGCCGAGTGCTCCGAAAGCCGGCGCTCAAGCTGGTCGAGACCGCTCCCTCCTACGATTCCGAGCCCCATCGCCACGTCGCCGATTGATCCTTGCGCCCGGCGCGTGTCTTTCTTTCGCGCCGCGCAGGCTGATACGTTGCGGCCGATCTGCGTCTTGAAGGAGCCTGGGCCACGTCTCTTGTCCGGGCGCTTGAAAACCATTGGACGGAAGGCAGGATGGAATACCTCACGGTTTTGGGTATCGGGATTGCGGCAGGCGTGCTGGGCGGATTCTTCGGCGTGGGCGGCGGAGTGCTGATCGTTCCGGCGCTGGTGCTGCTGCTCTCCATGGAGCAACATTCTGCGGTCGGGACGTCGCTCGCAGCCCTGCTTCCGCCGGTCGGATTGCTCGGCGCGCTTGAGTATTACCGTCACGGCGCGGTCAATATCCCGTACGCTCTGCTGATCGCGCTCGGGCTCGCCTCGGGTGCGTATTTCGGAGCGGCGGTGGCGGTGAAGATTTCCGCCTTCGCGCTGCGGCGCGCCTTCGCAGTCTTCCTGGCGCTGGTCGCGGTACGTCTCTTTGTGAAATGACGGCCCCGCTGGCAGTGATTCCGTGGGCGCGGCAAAGCGAATAAACATCGTTCGTGTTGCTCCCACGCCGGTTTGTCGGCTTGCGCCGCCGATGCCAGCTTACTAAATTCGCGCCGTGGACAGGGAACTCGAGCAGATGCTCAATCTGCTGCTCGAATCCGAGCGCGCAGGCGCGGTTGCGCTCGAGCAGCTTGCCGGCGAGGTCGAGGCCGAGAAGCTGCGCCGCTTCCTGCTCGGCGCGCGCGACGAAGAGGCGCGCAACGCCCAAAGCCTGGAAGCTCTGATTCGCGACAACGGCGGAACGCCCTCGGACAAGGTCGGGCCGTTCGCCGCGCGAGTCGCGGCGCTCGAATCGGTGCGCGACCGGCTCAACCTGATGTCGCGCGGGCAGGAATGGGTCGCGCGCAAGGCCGAAGAGGCGCTTGCGCTCGCGCCGCCGGACCCTATCCACGATTACCTGCAGGCGATGGCCAATCGGCATCGCGCCGAAGTCGAATGGGGCCGCGCCGAAGTGATAAGACTGCTCAACGCCGACAAGTGAGACTGCGCGGCGCCATCAATCGGCGCCGGCTACGGAGAACGCGATGGATCTCAGTTTCAGTCCGGAAGAGGAAGCTTTTCGCCAGAAGGTGCGCGACTTCCTCAGCGCCAACTTGCCCGAGGGATGGAACGAACCGGGCTTTCGCCTGCCCGAGGAGATGGACCGGATCGACTTTCTCAAAGACTGGCAGCGCCGCCTTTACGAGAACGGGTTCCTTGGGATGGCGTGGCCGAAGGAATACGGCGGACAGGGCGCAAGCCAGGTCGAGATGGCGATCTTCAACGAGGAGATGGCGCGCTTCAGGGCGCCCGGACCGCTCAACGGACTCGGGCTTTCGATGGCCGGGCCGACGATCATCACTCACGGCACCGAAGCACAGAAAAAGCGCTTCCTCAAGAATATCCTGAGCTGCGAGGAGATCTGGTGCCAGGGATTCTCCGAGCCCAACGCCGGTTCCGACGTCGCCTCGCTGCGCACCCGCGCCGAACTCAAGGGCGACGAGTTCGTCGTCAACGGGCAGAAGGTATGGACCACGCTGGCGCATATCGCCGACTGGTGCATGCTGCTGGTGCGCACCGACCCCGAAGCGCCGAAGCATCGCGGCCTCAGCTACCTGCTCGTTGACATGAAGACCCCCGGCATCACGGTCAAACCGCTGCGTCAGATGACCGGCGAGGCCGAGTTCAACGAGATGTTCTTCGAGGACGTGCGCGTTCCGCGCGAGAATCTGCTTGGCGGACTGAACGAAGGATGGCGGGTCGCGATGACCACGCTGATGAACGAGCGCGGCACGTTTGCGCTGTCCTCGGTCACGCGCTTCAAGATCACCTTCGATGAGATTGTCGATCTGACGCGCAAGACGATCAAAAACGGCAGGCCCGCGATCGAAGACCCGACGGTCCGCCAGACGCTTGCCGAGTTCTATGTAACGCTCGAGAAGATGAAGTACACCGCGTATCGCACCTTCTCGAAGATCCTCAAAGGCGGAAATCCCGGACCCGAAGGCTCGATCTCCAAGCTGATGTGGTCGGAGCTGAACCAGCGGATGCATGAATTCGTGATGGAACTGGAAGGACCGGCAAGCCAGCTCGTCAAGGGTTCGCCCTACGCGATCGAGTCGGGGCGATGGCAGTACGGGTTCCTGCGCTCGCGCGCGAACACGATCGAGGCGGGAACGTCGGAGATCCAGCGCAACATCATCGCCGAGCGCGTGCTCGGACTTCCGAAATCGCGCTAGACCGCCAAGGTATCGAGGCATCGAACGAAACGGCCGGAGCGGTGACGCCGCCCCGGCCGTTTTTTCTTTTCGCTTTGTGCCGCTTTTCTCGGGACAGACCCGCTGTTAAAGCGCCGCCCCTTGCGCGCTCAGACGTGCGCGATGATTTCCTCCTTGAGACGGCGAATCAGTGTCTCGTCGCCGCCCATCATCGTGCTGAAAATGAACTGGCCGACGCCCCATTTGGCGGCGCGGCGCTTGAGCTCGGCGACACATTCGCCAGGCGTTCCGATCAGCACCATCGGCGACTGCAGAATTCCTTCCGCGCTCAGATTGAACATCGGCGCCATCCCCGCGGCGGTTGCCCGGGTCGCGGCGGGCGAGTCGGTGATGACGAGAGTGAAAATGAAATTGCTCGCGCAGATCGAGTCGGGATTGCGTCCGAGGCGCTTGGCTTCCTCGCGGACGAACGCGATGCGCGAGCGGAAGGACTCGTCGGTCATCTTGCGCAGGTTGTCGACCGATATTTTGCCGGGCTTGCCGGCGTCGGGGATGATGTTGATGTAGTCGGCGTGCTTCGCCGCGATCCTGAGCAGGCCCTTGCCGCCTCCGCCCACGACTATCGGCGGATGGGGTTTCTGGATCGGCTTCGGGCAGAGGATGGCGTCGGTGAATTTGTAGAATTCTCCATTGAACGTGGTGCGCTCGTTGGTCCACAGCGAGCGGATGCAGGTCAGCGCTTCGTCGAGCATCCTGAGCCGCTCCGTGATCGGCGGAAACGGGATGCCGTGCATCTGGAACTCGGTTTGGGTCCATCCCGTACCAAGCCCCGCAAGCAGGCGGCCGCCGCTTACATGGTCGAGCGTCACCAGAGATTGCGCGGTGATCGCGGGATGGCGGAACAGGTTGCAAAGCACGAGGTGCCCGATGCGGATTTTTTTAGTCACTTCCGCGGCGGTGGCCGCGAGTACGACCGTGTCGTAGGCGAGCGCGCGCGGATCGTACTGGCGCTCAGGTCCTTCGATTACGAGATGATCGGGGAAAACGACGAGGTCGTAGCCGAGGTCTTCCACCGTCTGAGCGATCGCGCGCACGCGCGCCGGTTCCATGTTGACGAGTTGAATTCCGAATTCCATGTTGCCTCCGCTTGCGTCCGCAGGCCTGGCACTGGCGCGGCGGCGCGTTCCGATAGTGCTTACGCCAACAGCGCCCGAGTTGCTACTTCTGCGGCGCGGGCGCCGGGATTTCCTGCATCCGGGCGGTCGTGTCCTTGTCGTATTCGAGATGGAGCGCGCGGACGATCATCCCATGCATGCGCCATAGCGCGATTACGTAGAACAGCTCCATGATCGCCTCGTCCTTGAGATGCTTCTTCAGCTCGGCGAAGGTCTCGTCCTCGACGAGATTGCGTCCGACCAGTTCGTCGGCCGCCGCCATCACGGCGCGTTCCTCGGGCGAGAACTTGTCGCTGGTCTTCCATCCCTTTATCGCCGCGAGTTTTTCCTCAGGCACGCCGACCATCCGGGCGACCTTCAGATGCTGCGAGTATTCGAACCTGGAATCGCCGACGATCCCGGTGCGCAGGATCGCAAGCTCGCGAAGCTTCGGTTTCAGCACCCGCCCCGGACTCATCAGCGCCATCAGGCTGTTGCGCGCCTGGAACAGCAGATCGGGCACCAGGGCAAACGTGGTCCAGTAGTCGCCGGGCGTGCCGGTTGCGGTGCCGGGCTCGGCCACCGGATCGCGATCGCCGAAGAATTGTTTGTACAGTTCGCGGATTTCGGGCGAGGCTTCGGCCTTGCTCACCTGACGCAGTCGTCCCATCGCTCCCTCCGGTCGCGGACTTGGCGGCGAATCGCCGCGCGAAGGAACGATTGCCCAGTTACTTGTCCGGCGTCAAATAGAAAGCCTCAGGCGCTGGACGATAGGCGCGCAGCAGCCACGGCGGACGGCGCAGATTTCCCGGTCCCGGCGCCGGACGCGCCATCTGAAGCCATCGCCGGTAGACCTCGTGCGCCCGGTTGGTATCGACGAACACGTCGCCGTAGCGCTCCTCCGGGCCCGGGCGTTCCAGGCGAACCTTCTGATGCCAGCAGTGCTGGCCGCTTATCGGATCGGGCTGAACCGGGAAGGTGAGGTTCTGATGCACGCCGGCGTCCTGCCACCAGATACGCTCGGAATCGGGATCGTCGCTCTGGAACGGCCGGACGCCGTGCACCTGGCGCATCATCCACTTGCCCGGTCCGGTCTGGCGAAGCTCGACCAGCGCGCTCGACCATCGCGCGCCACCCGACTCCTCCGCGAGGCGCCATCGTCCAAGATGATGCGAGCAGGCGACAACGCCGGGCCGAATTCCCTCGGTCACCCAGACCTTGTCGATGAAGTAGCCGATTTCGGTCACAACCTTCAGCAGATCGCCGGTCTTGACGTGAAAGCGCTCGGCGTCGCTCGGGTGGAGCCAGAGCGGATTGGAGTGCGAGATTTCGTTCAGCCACTTGGCATTGCCCGAGCGCGTGTGGACGAGCGTCGGCAGCCTGAACGTCGGCAGCAGCAGCATCTCGCCCGTGTTGCGATTGATCCGCGACCAATGCACGTGGCTTCGGATATAGCCGGGAATCGCGTGCTCGGGCCATTTCCATTCCTTAAGCGTCCTGGAATAGAACTCCAGCTTTCGCGACGGAGTTGGAAAGCCGACGTGGGTCTCGCCGTCTATCTCAACGCCGATCGGCTTGTCGTTCCTGGTGACGACGCCGGTCGCGCGATCGACTTTGGCCTGCGCCTGGTCGGACTCGGCGGGCGCGCGCTCGTGCGCGTGATAGATCTTCTCCTGGACCAGAAACGCGCCATATTTGCGCATGTATTCGAGCGGCGAGAGACCCTCCCTGGCGGCGGCCTCGGGCAGACCCGGCACGCTGTTTTCGAAGATCCAGCGGTAAAACTCGTCGAGCGCGAGTTTCTCGCCGGCGCGGTAGGGCGATTCGAAATACTTGCGGATTCCGAGCGAGCCGTCGGGATCTATTCGCCAGGAAAGCTCGATCCAGAATTCATCTTCCTCCCAGATTTCGCCGAGTCCCGCCTCGCGATGGGCCTCGTAGGTGAAGTTGAATTTTTTGCCGTGCTTTTCGAGCGCGACCCGAAGCACCGGCTGGCGAAAGCCGATCCATCGCGCCGAGTGGGTTTCCTGGCTGAGCAGGTCGTGGCGTTCCGACGCCACTCCCATCGGCAGCACATAGTCGGCGAACCACGCGGTCTCGCTCCACGTCGGCGTCAGGCAGGCGTGCCGTTCGACCTTCGTCTCGTCGGTGAGCGCTTCGAGCCAGCTCATCCCGTCGGGATTGGTCCAGATCGGATTATAGACCCGCGTGAAGTACATCGCGAGCTTGCCGCGCTTCTCCTTAAGGAAATGCGGCAGCAGGAAGCTCATCTCGAAGAACGCGATCGGATACTCCCTGGGCCACATCAGCTCGTTCCAGACCCGCGGCGGCGGCGGCATCATCGGCGGCGCCGGAACGATCTTGTTCGAAGTGTGCGGCGAAGTTCCACCCGGAGTATCGACCGCGCCGGTCAGTACGACGAGGAACTCCAGCGCGCGCGACACCTGCCATCCGCCGAGATTTCCCGCGGCGGCGTTGCGCCAGACGTGGGTGGAGAGGGCGGAACCTGCGCGCGCCGCCTCGCGTGCGACCTCGACAATCATCTCGGCCGAGGCTCCCGACTCGCGCTCGGCGAACTCGGGCGTGTACTCGGCGTAAAGTTCCTTCAAAACCTCGACGAACGTTTCGAACGTGCGGGGTTTTCTCGGATGCTCCTCGCGAAGATACTCCTCCCAGTTGACCCATCGGCGCACGAACTCGCGATCGAAGAGATTCTCGCGCACGATCACGTTGCACATCGCGAGCAGCACCGCGGCTTCGGTTCCCGGCCAGGTCGAAAGCCAATAGTCGGCCTTGGAGGCGGTGTTGGAGAGCCGCGTGTCGATCACGCAGAGCTTCGCGCCGCGCGCCTTGGCCTCGATGATCCGCTGCGCGTGGGGATTGAAATAATGGCCGGTTTCGAGGTGCGAGCTGAGCAGCAGGATGAAGCGGGCATTCGCATAGTCGGGCGAGGGGCGATCGATTCCGTGCCAGAAGGCGTAACCGGTGCGCCCGCCCGCCGAGCATACGTTGGTGTGGCTGTTGTGGCCGTCGATTCCCCAGGCGTGCAGGATGCGCTGGTTGTAGAGCAACTCATGACCCGGACGCCCCACGTGATAGACGACTTCGGTGCGCCGTCCCTCGGTGAGCGCGGCGCGGATGCGTGCGGCGATATCGTCGAGCGCCTCGTCCCACGACACGCGCTCCCATTTGCCCTCGCCGCGCGCGCCGGCGCGCCTTAGCGGATAGCGGATACGCTCGGGATCGTTGACTTGGTTGAGCGTCGCCGGCCCCTTCGCGCAATTGCGTCCGCGGCTTCCCGGATGTGCGGGGTTTCCCTCGAACTTGCGGATTTTGCCGGTGGACTTGTCGATATACGCGAGAAGGCCGCATCCCGATTCGCAGTTGAAGCAGATGGTCGGCACGAGGCTGTAATGGCGCTCGACCTTGCGCGGCCATGCGGCGGGATCGTACTCGGTCCAGTCGTCCCACTTCTCGGGCGGTGGAAAGCTCAGGAGGCCGCCCGCGGGCGGATCGAGAGCCTGAGCGGCGGGATTAAGCGGTCTATCTTGATCGTTCATTGCAAGCTCTAACTCAGCGGGACCGACTGGCCCGCCTTGACCCACAAATCCTCGAAAACCCAAAGACCGGCGAGCGCAAGGAGCGCCGCAAAAACATTGAGCGCGACGCCTCCGGCGCTCAGCAGCACCAGTATGATCGGCACCAGCCCGCCGAGCACGACCGCGCCCGCCCAGAAACGCATCGAGAGCGCGCCCCTGATGAGCATGTGCGTGGCGCGCTTCACATCCTCGCTTACGTGCGGCAGCGCGACCTCGGCGAGTATCATCCCGAGCCCCACCGCGAGCGACGCGGCGAGCAGCGCGCCGGCGGTGAGTTGGAGCTTGCGCTCCGCGCCAAAGGCCGCCCCGAGCAGGATGATCGCCGCGGCGCCGGCGGCGAGCGCCTGAACCAGCAGATGCCAGAAGAAAAGCGGGCTCTGCCACAGATCGCGCGCCTTGGCCTGCGCGAACAGGAACGCCGTGTAGCAGGCGCATCCGATCGCCACGATTCCGGTTGTCGCGGTGAGCGCGAGCCGCGGCCCGCCCAGAAACAGGCCCGAGCCGAGCCATAGCGCCGCAAGTCCGCCGCACGCCGTCAGGATGTATCCGCCGATGACCAGCCAGGAACTTGGATTTCCCTTAAGGAGCAGGTAATGAAACCGGTCGGGACGCTTCAGATCGATCACGAGAAGAAACGCCGTGATTCCGAGGAACGCGAGCGCGACCGCCGGGCTCGCAATCGCGAACATCGGCTCGTCCGCGCCGAAGCCCAGCGCGCCGAGCAGCGCGGCGACGATCAGGACGCCCGCGGCGATCGACTTCGTCCACAGATAGGCGGCGATTTTCCATCCCCACGGCGCGGGATGCGCGACGTCATAGACCTCTCGCGCGCGCGGCGGTGCGACCGAGCCGTCCGTCGCGAGCGGCGCGGAGGGCCCGGATTGCGCGCGCTTTTCGCTCCAGAAATAGCTCTCGGGACGCGAAACCGCGCCCGGCTCGACAAGGTCGCCATCGATTCCGACGTAAAAGAGCTTGGGATGGGTGCCCTTGTGCGGCTTGCGGGCGCTGACCTTCTGGGTCGCGATGATCCGGCTGACCGAACTTGCGGACTCGTCGAGATCGCCGGCGATTATCGCCCGAGTGGGACAGACGATAACGCACGCGGGCTCCAAGTTTTTCTCCACGCGATGGACGCAGAAGTTGCACTTGGCGGCGGTATTTGAGCGCGGATCGATATAAAGCGCGTCGTACGGGCATGCCTGCATGCACGACTTGCAGCCGATACATCGGCTGTTGTCGAAGTCCACGATTCCGTCGGGCCGTTTGTAGAGCGCGCGCGTCGGGCATATCTCGACGCACGGAGCGGCCTCGCAATGATTGCATCGCATCACGCCGAAGTGCCGGCTCGCGTTGGGAAACTCGCCCTTCTCTATATACTTGACCCAGGTGCGGAAGACGCCCACCGGAACGTCGTGCTCCTCCTTGCACGCAACCGTGCAGGCGTGGCACCCGATACACCGGTTCTGGTCGATTACGAAGCCGTAGCGCATTTGATTAGGCGGATCGGTTAAGCGGAGCGCCGGGAACGGCGCGCCACAGTGACACGGACACGAATAACTTTGCCATTGACCTTACACAACTTTCCACACATCGCGCCGTCCGTAGGGATCTTGCGGACAAGCGCGCGCGGCGCGATAATCCGGTTCTCCGGTGGACGCATAGCTCAGCCCGGTTAGAGCGCTTGCCTCACATGCAAGAGGTCCCTGGTTCGAGTCCAGGTGCGTCCACCAATCGAGAATCCTCCCGGCAGCGTCGCGCGCGCGAAGCTGAAGAACGGGGCGGCGCCCGGGGCGCGAAAAAAACCGCAAGAGCCCGAAGCGGCGCGCCATGCTCACTTATCCTCGACCGGCAGGCCCGCGCTTTTCCATTCCGGATAGCCCTCTTTCAGCCTGCGCGCCCTGAAGCCGCGTCGGCGAAGCTCGGAAACCGCCTCGTAGGCCATCAGGCAGTACGGTCCGCGGCAGTACGCGACTATCTCGCGGCGCGGCGGGATTTCGCGCAGCCGGCGCTTGAGCTGTTCGAGCGGAATGCTGATTGCCCCCGCAATATGGCCGGCCGAGAATTCTTCGGCGGGACGCACGTCAATAACGGTTATCATCCCGCGCCGCATGCGCTTTAAAAGCTCCTCGCGCCCGATCGGTTCGAGCGAGTCGCGCTCGCGGAAATAGCCGTCGAGCAGGCGCTGCACCTCGGCGACGTTGCGCTCAGCGACCTGCCTGAGCGAACTCAGCAGAGTTACAACGACGTCGTCGGCGAGGCGGTACAGGATGCGCTTGCCCTGGCGGCGCGCGGTCACCACTCCGGTGCGGCGCAGATGCTGGAGATGCTGCGAGGTGTTGGCGACGCTCAGCCCCGACATCTCGGCGAGCGTCTCGACGCCGCGCTCGCCCTGGGCGAGAAGCTGCAGCAGCATCAGGCGATGCTCGTTGGCAAGGGCCTTGGCGACCACGGCGAACTGCGCGAACAGAAGCCGGGTCGGCAAGTCGGGCGTCGAAGCCATAGGACATGATTCAATATATCAATTGAATGATCAAGCAAGACAGCCCCTACCACCGCCTAGAGGTATTGCGCGGGCCAGGAGTTGCGGCGAAGCCCTCGGGGCGTAGCCGCCGACCGACCAGAACCGCTGCGACTCGGTATTAGAGGAGGAAGCTGTCCGCGTCGGGGCGAGGTCTTCTCTTTTTGCGCCTAGTGTAGTGTCCCGCAATTAACTTTGCATAATTCTTGCTTGCATAATTGGCATCATTTCCGTTTAAGGAGAGATGCCGATGGCGATTGGGCGACCCAAGGCGGAGCTGGTGTTGAGCGCTGAAGAGCAGGCGCAGGTGTCCGCGCTGG
>JAKAVC010000123.1 GCA_021817345.1 Deltaproteobacteria bacterium
AACCTGACCTGCGCATCCTTCACCATGGAGCCGCCTCTCTCGGCTCCATTTCATGGAGGCGCCGCCAGGACGGCCACAACCGGCAAATTTATTTGTCACAAGCGGCAGATCTGATTGTCGCGGATCACCTGGACGAGATGGTTGCCTATCTGGAAAGCCTCAAATAGAGGCCGCTCGCAGGTGGCCGATTCGAAGCGCCCGCGATGATCGACCCTTCAGCGTATTGCCTTGTTTCACACTGATTCTCATTGGAAGCTCCGGCGTTGCGCAATGTAACCGGGCTCGGGTCAGGGCTCTCAGGCTTGACCGGCACGTTTGACACATCGCCGACCGCGCGCGATGCTTAGAAGGTCGGCTAATTAAATGTTTGACAATGAATAAAATATTCTTATGCATGTAAGCGCCCCGCAGCAGCCGCCGCGGAAGTTGAGGCTCCATTCGGACGGAGACCTCAGTCGGCGGTTTTTGTTTGCGTTTTTGGCTGCGGTCGTTCCATGGATTGTGGCTCTGGCAGGGCTGACGATTTACTCGACGCGCTCCCTGGTCGCCGCCAACCTGAGGCTCGAGCAGATAAGCGCCGCGCTCGACTCGATCCGCGGCGTTGACTCGAATCTTAACCGCGCCAGCGCGATCCTGAGAGAGAAGGCGCTCAGTGGCCGGAGCGAAAACGGGCGCGAGTTTTCGAGCCTTCTCGCCCAGGTGGACGACGGACTTCGCAGCTGCGCTTCCGTCGCATGTCACGAGGCGGTGCCGCCGCTTACGCCGCAAAAAATGGCTGCGATGGTGGTTCGCACGACGAACCGGCTGAAGAACGAAAACGCCTCCCTCTCGTCCACGCATCCCCTCCCGCAGCTGAATCGCTCGGTGCGGCTGGTCGAAATTGACCGCTTGATGAACCGGACCGATCGCAAGCTCCGGCTGATGTCGGGGACCCTTGCCGAGCGTGTCGAAGACCTGGGAAAGCGGACCCAGGCTATGAGCCGACGAACCATGGAGCTGACCGTTCTGCTGGCGGTGGCCGTCGTGTTTCTGGGCTCCGCGGTGGCGATTGCGCTCGGACGTTACGTATCCCGGCCGATCCGTGACCTGTCCGCCGGCGTTCGGCGGGTTACCGCGGGCGACTGGACGCACAGGGTAAGAGTGAGCGAGCCCGCGGAAATTGGCGAGCTGGCTGCCTCGTTCAACGCGATGATCGATGAGGTCGAGATGCGCCGGCGGGAGCTCGCCGAACATAATCGCACTCTTGAAGAGCGAGTGCGTCTGCGCACCGAGGAACTCAGAAAGAAGGACGAGATACTGGCCCGCTCCCAGAGACTCGCTTCGCTTGGGATGATGGCGAGCGGGGTTGCTCACGAACTCAACAATCCCCTCACCAGCATCCTGATGAAGACAAACCTGATGATGGAAGAGGTCGAAAAGTCCTCGCCCTTCTACCAGGAGCTCGGCAAGATCGACCAGGCCGCGCTGCGCTGCAAGCGGATTGTTGGCGACCTCAAGGGTCTTTCACCCCGCAGCGAGCTGGACAAGAAGCCGTGCGAGGTGCGCACGCTGCTCGATCGCAGCTTGAGCCTGGTTCGTCATGAACTCGAACGCCGCGGGATCGATGTCGCATGTGAGATTCCCGACGCGCTTCCATCGATAGTGTGCGATTCCGAGCGGCTGGGACGCGTACTGGTCAATCTGTTTATGAATGCGGCCGAGGCGATGGAGGAAACGGGGAGGATTGTGGTGAGAGTTGCAACGGAGAACGGCTGGCTCAAGCTCGCAATCGCGGATACCGGCGCCGGAATTCCGCCCGTGAACCTGCCGCAAATCTTCGATCCATTCTTCACTACCAAGCCCTATGGAACGGGGCTCGGTCTTTCACTCAGTCACGGTATCGTGGAGGAACACGGAGGCCGAATCGAAGTCGAAAGCCGTACGCGCGAAACAGCGGGGCCAGGCGAGCAGAGCGGAACCACGTTTACCGTGTTCCTACCGCTTGTGGAGGAAAAGCCATGAAGAGCCCCGACGCGGCGCAGATCCTGGTCGTGGACGACGAGGCGCATATCCGTGAAGCGATAACCCAGGCGCTGATACGCGCAGGCCACTCGGTGGAGACCGCCCCCGACGCGGAGGCCGCACTCGCGAAGCTCGAGCGCTTGTTGTTCGACGTTGTGCTGTGCGACATCCGGCTACCCGGAACGAGCGGGATGGAACTGCTGGGACATATCAGGGAACTCTACGACTCCGAGGTCATCATTATCACCGGCTATTCCTCGATCGAGTCGGCGGTGGCGGCAATCAAAAGCGGAGCGGCCGATTATCTGGCCAAACCGTTTACCCCGGAACAGGTCCGCGACGTCGTCGCCAAAACGCTCGCGCACAGGTGGCTTGGCCGGGAGAAGGACCATCTGACCGAGCGAGTCCGCCTTCTGGCCGGCGACGAAATCGTGGTCGGCGAGAGCGGCCCGATGCGCCGTTTGTTTACGCTGGCCCGTACTGCGGCCGCAAGCGACTCATGCGTCCTCATCACGGGCGAGAGCGGCAGCGGCAAGGAAGTTGTGGCGCGTTTCATTCACGCCGCCAGTCCGCGCAAGGATGGCTCCTTCGTCACAGTCAACTGCGCGGCAATTCCCGCCAATTTGCTTGAATCCAACCTGTTCGGTCATCGGCGCGGCGCCTTCACGGGCGCGGTTTACAACCGCCGCGGCAGTTTCGAGTTGGCAAACGGCGGCACGTTGTTTCTCGATGAAATCGGCGACATGGCAATCGAGATGCAGGCCAAGATCCTTCGCGCGCTGGAGGAGCGGCAGATCTGGCGGGTCGGCGCGGAAGAGCCCACGCCGGTCAACGTGCGCATCCTGGCGGCGACCAACAAGGTGCTGGAGGACGAGGTCAAGGCGCAGCGCTTTCGCGCGGACCTTTACTGGCGGCTCAACGTCGTGCAACTGGCCGTACCGCCACTGCGCGAGCATCCCGAGGATATTCCCGTCCTGGCCGAGACCTTCCTCAAACGGCACGCGCGCGAGATCACCAAAAGCATCCCCGGTTTCTCGGACGACGCTCTGGCCGCCCTGAGCAGGTATCCGTGGCCCGGAAACGTCCGCGAGCTGCGCAACGCGATCGAGCGCGCGGTGATCTTCGCCAAGCCCGGCGAACCGCTCCGCCTCGGCGACCTGTCGCTCAACCTTGGTCATCCCGGCCAAGCCTCGAAGCAGGAACCGGCCGGCCCCGCAACACCTTTGCGCAGCCTGAAGGACGTTCAGCTCGAGTACATCCAGCAGGTCATTAAAGCCTGCGACGGAAGCTATGCGCGCGCCGCTGAAATTCTTGGCGTTTCCCGCGTGACCCTCTGGCGAAAGCTCAATTAGCCGGTTTGCGAAGAGTGGACAACATGAAAGCATGCTCTCACGCGCCTGCTACCGCTGTTACATTCTGAAAGCGTACATTATGTAACACGAGTTGCTAAATGAAATAGGTTAATCCTTCCCTCCCTGATAATGTCCCTTCAATTGTGAACTCCATCGCTGGCTCGGACCTTGCTCTGTAAAACGGCGAGGAACGGTTAACCCACGAGGCACCGCAAGCGTGTGCGGCCCGGACGGACGCCGAGGTCGCAGGTCGATGATGGCCAGCGCGTCAACACGGGGAAATGTACTCCGCTCCATCCAGCGTCTCGGCGCAAGGATGAGCGTACTTTGTGAGCGTGAAGGTTTGCAGGTTCTTATTACCGAAATCGAACCGGGAGCCGCACTGGCCGAACTCTCGTCGTGGGACTGGTCATGGCATCTTGTGATCGCGGGGCAGGCTGTTTTTCAGCAAGCCGACGAGAACTGGGAGCTGCTCAACGGCCAATCACTCTATGTCGGCGACCTTCCCTATACCGTGGTTAATCCGAGCCCGGAACGGACCAGGATTCTGAGTATCCTATTCAAACGGCAGGTGCCGCAGTAGGGATACGTACTTGCGCAATGCAACGGGTGCATCCAGAACTGCGGCGGCGAATGCCGATAGACGCTCAAGGCAATGAACAATTGCAGGTAACTGGGAGGATAGTATGAAAGCGAAGCCCGAACACCACCGCTTGCTAATGGCCCTTACCGTGGTCGCGGCGATAGGCGTCGGAGGGCTGTCGTGCCACGCGGCGGACCTCGCGGGTGCACAGAAGAGCTTCCAGGGCTTTTGTGCCTCTTGCCACG
>JAKAVC010000033.1 GCA_021817345.1 Deltaproteobacteria bacterium
TATTCAAGTGTCAGGCTTATAAACGTTCGGGCAAGCGCGCCCCGACGCCTTTCGAAAGCCGATGATGCTTACGGCCGCTCGACTGCAAAAGATTGCCTTCCCGCGCGCCGGCGGAGATGGATTCCGCCTCCGGCAAACCGCTACGCGCCGAGCCGGGCAGCAATCTCGCGGACGACCTCGCGATCGTCAAACCTCAGGACGCGGTCGCCCACGAGCTGGTAATCCTCATGGCCCTTGCCCGCAATAATTATCACATCCCCGGGCCGCGCGAGCCCAAGCGCGAGCGCGATTGCGGCGCGCCGATCCGGCTCGACCAGGTATCGGGACGAAGAGCGAGCCTCGGCCGGCGCGAGCCGGCGAACCCCGCCGGCCTTAAGCCCATCCTCAACCTCGGCGATAATCGCGAGCGGATCCTCGGTTCGCGGATTGTCGGAAGTCAGGATCGGCAGGTCCGACAACCGCGCGGCAATCTCGCCCATGATCGGACGTTTGCCGCGATCGCGATCGCCGCCGCATCCGAACACGCAAATGAGCCTGCCGCGCTTGAGCCCGCGAAGCGTGCCGAGCACGGCTTCGAGCGCGTCGGGCTTGTGGGCGTAATCCACCAGGACGCTCACTCCCTCGCGCGCCGGGACCTTCTCCAATCTGCCGGGGGCCCCTGGGCATCGCCTCACCCCATCCGCCACCGCGTCCCCTTCGATGCCCAGGGCCACCGACAGAGCGGAGGCCCCAAGGATATTCAGCAGGTTTATTTCGCCGATCAGCGAAGACTCGATCTCAATGGTGCGTCCGAGCGCGCGAATCGTCGCGCGGGTTCCGTCCATCCCGGTCGTGAAGCCGAGCGGATAGACGTCGAAGGCCGAATCGAGCCCGAAGGTTACCTTTCTTGCGCGCGTCGCCTCCAGCACGCGCGGCGCATAGGGATCGTCGCCGCGCACCACCGCAATCGGCTCGCGATGCGCGCTTTGTGCGAGCAGTTCGCTGAAAAGCCGGAGCTTAGCCGCGAAATAATTCTCGATGGTGCCGTGGTAATCAAGATGGTCGCGCGCGAGATTGGTGAACAGGCAGGCGCGGAAGTTAAGCGCGTCGACGCGGCCCTCGGCAAGCCCGATCGATGAGATCTCGGCGAACGCGCGCCGTACCCCCTGATGCTCCATCCGGGCGAGCGCGCGTTCGAAATCCACCGATTCGGGGGTGGTCAACCCGCTGTAAATCTTTTCCTCGCCGACGAAGATGCCGAGCGTGCCGATTATTCCGGCCGGAAGGCCGGCCGCCTCGGAGATCGAGCGGAGCAGATAGGTGGTCGTGGTCTTGCCGCTGGTTCCGGTCACGCCGACCAGTTCCACCCGTTCGCTCGGGGCGCGATAGAAGCGCGCGGCGGCGCGGCCCATCAAAAGCCGCGGCCGCGACGCCTCGACGACAGTTACCGCGGGGCGCGCCATTCCACTATCCCATCCATCCACCACCACTGCGCGCGCCCCACGGTTTATCGCCTCGGCCAGGTTGGTCCGGTTTTTTTGGGCGTCCCGCGCGAGCGAGAAGAACAGGTCACCGGACCGTGTCTCGCGCGAGTCGTAACTCAGTCCCGAGATTTCCACTTCCGTGTCGCCATCGATCCGCCTCACCGCCTCGCCCGAGAGCAGGTCGCGGAGCTTCACGGCGCCCTCCTCGAAAGGTTCGGGCGCGCGCCGCGAGCAAGCGCGCGGGCGCTTGCGCCGGACGGCGAATCGTCAACCGAAGCGAGTTGAAGCTTTACCGGCAGGCGCGCAAGCGGGCTTCCGGGCGCCGGCGCCTGCCTGACAACATAACCGTCGCCGGTAACCGAAAGATTGAGCCTCGCACGCCGCGCGGTCGCGAAAGCCTCGCGCAGGCTCAGTCCAACGAAATCCGGCGTGGCGGTTCCGCTAGCACCGCTCCTGTCGGCAACGCTCTCGGTCCCAGGGAGGGAATCGGAAAGTTGCGCGCCGCTTTTGCGCGAAAGACCCAGCAGGCGGTCGATCGAGAGCAGGCTCGCGGTATCGTAAGCGGGCGGCGCGTCGGAAGCGATATCGAGCGCGCGCGCGGACCCCAGGGCTATCTGGCTGAAGACCGGCGCCGCGACGACTCCGCCGAAGTGCCCGTGGCCAACGTCGTAAAGCACTACCAGTATAACCAGCCGCGGGTCGTTGGCGGGAAGAAATCCCACGAACGAGGCGACGAAATGGTTCTGATAATATCTGCCCGATACGGGGTTCACCATCTGCGCGGTGCCGGTTTTGCCCGCGACCAGGAATCCATCCACCTGCGCGCGACGGGCGGTACCGTCGGGACCGTAGACGACGTTGCGCAGCAGCACATTCACCTGATGGGCGACCGCCGGCGCGATCGCGCGATCGATGACCTGCGGCGTATGGGTGAGCACCGCACGGCCCTGCGCATCGCGGATCGACTCCACGACGTACGGCCGCACCACCAGCCCGCCGTTGGCAATCGCGGAGTACGCGACCGCAAGCTGCATCGGAGTCACTGCCACGCCCTGTCCGAAGGCGTGATTGGCAAGGTCGATCTGCCGCCAGGTGGACGGCTTGCGCAGGATTCCGGTCGCTTCGCCGGGGAGATCGATTCCGGTCCTGCGCCCGAGCCCGAAGGTTCTCAGCCCGCGGTAAAAGCGCTCGGCGCCCAGCTTGAACGCGATTTTCGACGCGCCGATATTCGATGAAACCTCAAGGATACGGCCGAGATCGAGGTATCCGTGAGGGCTGTCGTCGTGGATTGTCCTGCCGTCAACGCGAAAGGCGCCGTTCTCGCAGTAGAACATCTCGGTCGGCGTAATCGCGTGGTCCTCGAGCGCGACGGAGGCAAGCATCGCCTTCATCGTGGAGCCGGGCTCGAACACGTCCTGGATTGCGCTGTCATGCAGGCGATCGCGCACCGGATCGGGATGGGCGCTTACGTTGGCCAGCGCCAGGACCTCGCCGGTGAACGGGTTGAGCACGACCGCGGTGCCATGCTTTGCGCCGCTTGCGGCGACCTCTTCGGCAAGCCGGTTTTCAGCCAGCGACTGGATGCGCGCATCGATCGTCAGTTGCACGCGGTCGCCCGGCTCGGGCGATTTGAGCGCGAGCGGACTGTCGAAGATCGGATGGCCGTAGGCGTCGTGATAGAAGGTCAGCTCGACGGGTTCACCGCGGATGTACCGATCGTACTGCAATTCGACCCCGGAGAGCCCCTGGCCGTCCATCCCCGCCAGCCCAACCACCGCCGCGGCCAGGTCGCTCTCCGGATAAAACCTCTTGTATTCGCTGAGTGCGCCCACTCCGTCGAGTCCAAGCGCCTCAACCTCGCGCGCCCGCTCGGGCGCGATTCGCCGCCTGAGCCATACGAACGGCGCCGGCTTCATAAGAAGCGCTTCGAGCCGCGCGGGCGTCATTCCCAGAAGCGCCGCGAGCTTCACCCGCTCCGACGCCGTACTGCTCGCAAACAGCCTGGCCGGGCGCGCATAGACCGAGCGGGTCTCGGCCGAGAGCGCGAGCGGCTCTCCGAAACGATCCACGATCGGGCCGCGGACCGCTGCCAGTTCGGCTTCGCCGGTATGCTCACTGCGGGCGAGCGAGTCGAGCCGCGGGCCGTCGAATATCACGAGCGCGGTGAGCCGCAGCAGCGCGAGCACGAACAGGCCCGCCAGGGCGAAGGCCAGCACCCCGATTCGCGAACGGCGGCTCTTGAATAGCGCGTTCACGGCATCATCACCACCTGCCCGTCGCGGGGCGGCGCCAAATCATACTTTGGCGCGAGCGCGCGCAGCCGCTCGCGCGAGGAAAGCTCCGCAACCTTGAGCCTGAGTGAACGGTTCTGATTTTCGAGCCGCGCTATCTCCGCCCTGACCGCCGATATTCTGTATCCTTCGCGGGTGACCTCAAGACGCTCAAGCAGCGTGAAAAAACCCACCGCCACGATCGCAAGCGCGAGAAGCGCGGGAACCAGGCGCGAGCGTCTGACGACCGGGCTCTGGCGGCGGCTCATACACTCCTCCGCTCCAGGCACCTGAGCCGCGCGCTTCTGGCGCGCGGATTTGCCGCGATCTCCCGCGAGCCGGGCTTAAGCGCCTTCGGCGTGACCAGCGTGAATTCCCCGCCACGGCCAAGCTCGCGGAATTTCTCCTTTACCGGACGGTCCTCCAGCGAATGGTATGCGATGATGGCGAGCCTTCCGCCCGGCGCGAGCATCGCGGGCGCCTTGTCGAGGAACTCCGCCAGCAGCTCCATCTCGCGGTTGACCGCGATTCTAAGCGCCTGGAAAGTACGGGTCGCCGGATGCATCCCGCCGCGGCGCCTGGGACCGAGCGCCCGCTCGATTATCGCGCGCAGTTCGGTCGTGGTCTCGATGGGCCTTCGCCGGCGCGCCTCGGCGATTCGCCGCGCGATCCGCCGCGCCGCCCGTTCTTCGCCGTAATCGCGCAGGATGCGCGCGATTTCCTGCTCGGTTTCCTCGTTGACAATATCGTAGGCGCGCAGGCTCTCGCGCTGGTCCATCCGCATGTCGAGCGGACCCTCGAGCCTGAAGCTGAAGCCGCGCGCCGCGTCCTCAAGCGCAAAACTGCTCATGCCAAGGTCGGCAAGAATCGCGTCCGCGCGCTCGAAACCCGCCTCGGCCATCGCCTCGTCTATCTGGGCGAAACTCGCTTGCACCAGTTTTACCCGAGGGCCAAACTGGCTGAGCCTCGCGGACGCGACCGCAAGGGCGTCGGCGTCGCGATCGATTCCGAGCAGCTTTGCTTCGGCGGTGCGGGAAAGAAGCGCTTCGGAATGTCCCCCGGTTCCAACCGTGGCATCGACGATCACATGGGGGCACGGGGCGGACAGCAGCTCCACCACCTCCTCCGCCATCACCGGAACGTGCACGCGTCTGTCCGCCCCGTGGTCGCTCTTTGCCGCAAAACCCATCGCAAATCCCTAAAGCCCGAGCTTCTGGAAGAACTCCGGATCCTCGAGCATCTTCTCCTCCGCCGCCTTCAGCACCCGTTCGAGTTCCTGTTTGTCCCAGAGCTGGAAATGATCGCTGCGCGCCGAGAAGGTGACCTCGCGGCCCAGCTTCGCGAACTCGCGCAGCTTGGGTGGAACGAGGATCCGGCCCTGCCGATCGACCTGCACCTCATGCGCTCCGCCGATATAGAAGAGTTCGAACATCTCGAGCTTCGGATCGAACCTGGCCTTCTGCCTGATCTTATCAATGAGATTGGACCATCCAGCGGGCGGATACAGTTCAAGGCATCGACTGCGCTCGTGGAAGGCATTGGTGATGTACAGCCTGTCCAGTCCTTCATGCTGCAACTCTTCGCGAAAGCGAACTGGGATACTCACCCTGCCCTTTTCGTCAATCGCGTGGTCGTAGCGCCCACTGAACACCTTATGATTCCCCCGACTTCCCACAAATTCCCACTATCACCCACTTAAGTCAAGGAACTCCGCATGACTCCAAGTGAGGCTTACAACGGTTATCAACAGGCTAGGCGAATAAAAAGCGAGAATGTTCGACGTTAACTGATCCCGATAGCACGCACCGGCCGTCAGCGCGGCCCGTTTTCGAGCATAAAGATATCGCTATTCGCACCTGGGAGTGGTCGGGAGCTTTCCTTGACAGCGTGACTCTCAATTGGCGAAACTCGCCGCCAATCGAGATTCTGAACCCGACGAAGTACCGCGTTCGGACGGCGCATTGTAGAGAGGACAGGTGATGACCCGAAGCACGTACCTGCGCACGGCTGGTTTGCTTGTGGCGGTGATGATTACGGTTGTCTTACTTGCTGCGCCGTCTGCGTTCTCGCGGCCGCGCAAACATAAGCCGACCCCAACGCCGACACCGACGCCAACTCCAACCCCGGCTCCTACTCCGGTTACCAAGGTTTGGAACTTCGATCACGACAAGACCAACCAGATCGCCGCCGGATGGACCGCGATCGATGGCAATTGGGAAGTGATGCCGGACATGACCGCGCCGAGCGCGCCGAATGTTTTCGGGCTTCCTCCGGGGAGGTTGCTCACCTCGCTGGCTCACATGCTCAACTACCACGCGATAGCGATCATCAGCGACCCGACGGAGTACTCGGATTTCACGGTTAAAGTCGATTTCAAGCCGACCAAGGGCTACCTCGATTGCTCGGGCGGAATAATTCTGCGTTACGTTGATCCGAAAAACTACTACGTCCTGACGGTGGGATGCCCGAGCGATTACTTCGGGTTTTCACGCGTGATAAAAGGCACTCCCGATCTGATCAAGCAGCAAGTCGTGCCGACCGACACAAACACCTGGTACAAGCTCAAGGTCCAGGCGCAGGGCAGCAAATTCACCTGCTATGACAACGGTAAAATGATCTTTGACGCCGAGGACTCGAAGATCGCCAAGGGACGGCTCGGGCTTTGGGCGGCCAACGACTCGCAGGCGCGCTTCGACAATTTCACGATCGTGCTGCCGCTCGGCGAAGGAACCGAGGGCGAAGCCGAGCCGGGAACGCCAGGAGCGCCGGGCGCGGCGCTGCCGCTTCCTCCGCCACCTCCGATGCCTTCGGCGCCATAGGCGGAGCGGCCCATCTTTTTCGGGCGTGGCGCTTGAACCCGGACGCCGCGCCCCTTAGTGTGAGGGACGATGCAGGAGACGGTGGAAAGCAATCAGGCCCAGGCGCCGATACAGCCCGAGCCGCTTGTCGGCTTCGGCTTTTTCGTGGAAGTGCTCAACGGGATCGGCGTGATGCTCGGTCTCGCGCTGCTGTGGTTTCTCGAAAAGCTCCGGAATTCGTTCTTCCGTCTGCTCGACCGGATGAACGTGAAAGCCCGCGCCCGGCGCGGAAGCGCCTTTCCGCCCGGACGTCCGCGCCGAACGCAGGCCTGACAGCGGCTGAATCGCTCGGCGCACGGCAGCGACGAATATCCCCAGCAACTCCCAATTCGTCCGTGAAAGCGGACCTCTGTATCCGGTGACTCTTATTCCTGGTCTTTCCCATCCCGCCGCGTTTTGAGCGCGCGATTCCTTCCACGCGCGCCGATTGCGGCCTTGGAAGGCGGCGCCTTGAAGCGGGCCTCGTCGAGCGGCTGTACAACGCCGCGCAGCCTCACTCCAGCGCCGCCTAGATTTTCGTCGAGCAGCCGCGCCAGGTAGCGCGCAAGCTTGTCGTCGAGCACGCGCACCAGCGCGTCGGTCTGCGCGGCCTGCGTTATCTTGAGGAACCCTTCGAGGCGATGGCTGTGGTCGTGCTCGCGGACGATCCGCGCGATCGCGCTCTGCGACAACGCCGCCAGCTTGATGTCGAGCGAGCGCCGCGCACGATCGAGCAGGTCAGTAAGCTCGGCGCGGGGGGCTCCACTGCCCAGGACGAATCCGCACCCCGGACATCGTGGCGTCAGGTCTGGCGCAAGCGCCCCGTCGAAATCGCATCGCACCACCCGCCCGCTTGCGTCGGCCGCGAGCGCCGCAAGCTCGTCGCCCTCGGCCACGCCGAGCGCCGAAATCGAATTTAGCCGTGCGAGCGCGTCCAGGTAGGCTCGCAGGTCGTCGGCCAGACGAGCGAGGCGCGCCATCTCCGCTTTCCACTCCTCGTGCGCCGCGCGATATCGTTGAACATAGGTCCACTTGAACTTCTGGAAGCGCGCTTCGAGGGCGTCGAGGTTGCGCGGCGGCGCGGCGAGTAGCCGGGGCGTAAGTTCCGCGCGCAGCAACTGGCATTCGATTTCGAGCGCAGCGACCGCCTGGTCGCGAGCGGGATCGTCCTCGTAGGCGAGTCTGAGCCCGGTCGCGTCAAGATACTCGCGCATCGCGCGCATCCGCGGCACCATCGCAGCCACCTGCGCAAGCGCTTCGTACTCGGAGACGGCCTTGAGCGCGGACCGCCTGCGCGTGGGATCCTGCGCCGCTTCGATCAGCGCGGCGGGCCCCGCTTCGGCAAGCCGCAGATATTCGCCGAGCACGCGCTCCTGCTCAGGCGAGACGGCCAGATTTTCAGCGGCAAGCGCGGAACGCAGCCTTTCGGCGGTGCGGTTTGCGGCTTCCACCGCGTCGGCCATCGCGGCGCCGAGCTTCGCAATCCGGGCCTCGAGGGCGCTCGCGTCGTGCGCGGCGGCGAGCGAGGAATCGAATCGCTTCAGCAGCGGCAGCGCCGCGTTGAAGGCCGCGATCTCGGGCGCACCCGCGGCGCAGGGGTCGAAGCGCGCCGCGTTGGCCTCGAAGGAGATTACACCGCGGCTTCGCCCGGCCACCTTGCGCAGCAGTTCCGTCACCACCGCCGTCGTCCACGCCTCACTCGCCTGTTCGCCGGCAAGCATCGGAAGCCGCCCGGCGAGTTCCGCCGCGCCGACAGGACCGTCTCTGCCCGCGAGATAGTCCAGCACCAGCGTGTTGACCATCTCGTGCGCCAGTTCGAGTTCGTTGCCTTGCAGCCCGACCAGCGCCTCACGCGCGAGCGCAAGCGCCGCGCTTGCGCTCTCTCCGAGGCGCGCCTCAAGCCGTTTTGCCAGACCCGGGCTCTCAGCCAAATCGGCCGGATATATCAGGCGCCCGAACGAATCCTGATGCGGATCGGGATCGCTCGCGCTGATGAGCGCCTCGCGCGCCAGTACCGCGATTGCGGCAACCGTACCCTGCGGGACGGCAAGCATACGGAGCGCCGTTACCGCTTCGGGATGAAACGGAAAGATGTCGAGCGGGTCGAGCCCGCTGAGCGCGAGACCGCGATAGAACTCTCTCGCCTCGTCATGGAAGCTTTCATTGAGCAGCCTTGCGCGGCCTATCGCAACCCGCATCGTTTCGTCGTCGCCGGGTGCGACTTCGAGCGCCGTGGCGCCCTCGGCGGCGCGACCGCGGCTTGCCACGATCAGGGTAAATCGGACAGCTCTGAATCCGGCCACGGTCTCGGCCAGCGCGGTGAAGTATTCCTGCACTTCTTCAGTGTCGGCGGCGCCGAAATCGACTGCGACCGTGAGCGCGTTGATTCCGACTCGGCGCGCGCTCTCGAGCGCGACCTTGATTGCGCCGGTGCCGCGCACTTCGCGCCACATCGTGGCGCTGCGCCGATCATCGGGCGAAAGATGTTCGGCGAGCGCCTCGAGCAGATAGGCCTCGATCTCCGGGCCTCTTACCCGACCGGCCACTTCCAGACCGAAGCCGAGGCGTCGTCCGCGCTCGTCGCCAAGCGAACCCGCGCGGTTCTGCAACGCAAGGACGTAATTGAGGAAGTGGGTCTTGCCGCATCCGGACGGGCCGCTTATCCAGAACACCCGTCCACCGCGCTCCTCAAAATGTCCGTTGATTTCGCGCCAGGCAGTTTCGGCGGCGCGGGTCAGAACGTAACTGGAGACCGTGCTCGCGCTGGGCCTGGCCTCAAGGGCCATCCTCTCGACGACAGGAGGGCCCAGGCGGAAAAATTCCCGAAACGGTGGGCGCCCAGCCTCCCTCGCCACAGGCATGTTTCGATCTGTAGCAGAAGCAGTCCCAAAGATACCAGATCGGAGAGTTAGCCTACGCCGTGTTTTGATGCGCCAATTTACGCAAGTAGGATAATTTCCCGGATTTCTGTTAACTTTCGGTCAGCAGGTTTCGGCGGTTATCTTCATTTTCACGGCGCGCGCGCTCCGACCCGCGGGCAATCGAATTCCTCGCTATCCGCAGACGTTATACAACGCCTTCAGCCTTAAGGCGGACGATCTCATCCGCGCCGATTCCGACCGTGGCGAGGACTTCCTCGGTATGTTCGCCGAGTTCCGCCGGGCGGCGGTTGGGAATGTCTTCCTGCGGAACCGCCGAGAGCTTGATCGGCGTTCCCATCACCTTGACCGGGCCGCGGGTCGGATATTCGCTGTCGACGAGCATCGCGCGCCGCGCAATCTCAGGGTCCGCGATCACTTCGTCGAGTTCGCGAACCGGGGCGGAGGGAATTCCCTTCTCTATCATCAGTTCAACGACCGCGTCGCGCGCCTGCTCGCGCGTCCATCCGGCAACGATCGCATCGACTTCGTCGGCGATTCGAAGCCGGCTCGCGTGACTCTTGTACTGCTCCTGCCCGAGCAGGTCCTCGCGGCCCATCAGGCGCGCAAGCGTCTGCCAGTGCGCCTCGGTAAGGCAGAAGATCAGCACCTCGCCGTCGCGCGCGGGATAGACGTTGGTCGGACATGCGCCCCAATGGCGATTGCCGAGGCGCTTGAACTTGCGGCCCTGCAGCACGGGCGCGAGCGCGCTGGTGAGCGCGGGAATCGCCATGTCCATCATCGCGACCTCGACCTTCTGCCCGCGCCCGGTGCGTCCACGATGGATTAGCGCGGCGAGAATTCCCGACACCAGATGGCTTCCGGTGCCCATGTCGATGAAGGTCGCGGAGGTTTTGACGCCGCGCTCGGGAAATCCGGTGATACTGATGAAGCCGGAGGCAGCCTGCACCGTGTTGTCCATCGCGCCCAGCTTCGCCCATCGGCTGCCCGAGCCGTAGCCCTTGCCCGAGGCGTAAATCAGGCGCGGAAAGCGCTCGGAAATCTGCCCGTAGCCGAGTCCGAACGATTCCATCACGCCTTCGAGGTAGTTCTCGACCAGCACGTCGGCGCTTTCGATGAGCCGAAGGGCGATTTCGCGGCCGCGGGGATGCTTTAAGTTGAGCGTCACGGATTTCTTGTTCGGATTCAGCATCAGGAAGGAATAGTTGACGCCGCCGGGCGAGAGGTCGGGGCGGCGAAGAAGCTCGCCCGCGCCGGGCGGCTCGATCTTGATTATTTCCGCGCCCATCGCGGCCAACTGCAACGTGCAGTACGGGGCGGCATAGATCTGTCCGAAGTCGATTACGCGTATTCCTTCGAGCGGCAGGCTCATCGAATCTTCCCCTTTGCGCGCCGGCGCGCGCGCCCATCCTGGTGAGGCGTCCCATTAATAATTTTACCGCGGACGCCAGTGGCATGAGATTCTTCGCTTCGGCAGCCTTCGCTCAGAATGACCAACAACCGTGCGCGCGCCTATCATCCTGAGCGAAGCGAAGGATCTCATGCCACCGAGCGACATCTCATCAACTTATCTGCGGAACACCACGCTAGCGCAGCAGGTTTCGCGCGATAACCATCCGATGCACTTCGGACGGTCCTTCGCCGATACGGCGGATGCGCGCCTCGCGATACCATCGTTCGAGCGGCAACTCCTTGCTGACACCGTAGCCACCGTGAATCTGCACCGCGCGATCGACGACGCGGCCGAGCACCTCGCTGGAATAGAGCTTCGCGATCGAGGCTTCCATCCTGGAATCCTCGCCGCGATCGGCCTTCCACGCGCCCTCCCACGTGAGCCATCGCGCCGCCCTGACTTCGATTTCGCTGTCGGCGAGCATCCACTGGACGGCCTGGCGTTTGGCGAGAAGCTCGCCGAAGGTGCTTCGGCGCTTGGCCTGCTCGATGGCCATCCGAAGCGCAGCAGCCGCAACGCCGATATTGCACGCGGAGTAAGGAAAGCGAAGCCGCGTCAGCAGATCGAGGCAAAGGTTAAGCCCCTGTCCCTCTTCGCCCAGGCGCTGCTCGACCGGGACGACGCAATCTTCGAAGGCGACCTCGTTGGGGAGCGCCGAGGTGCGAAGCGTGCGTATCGGATGCGCGGAGAATCCGGGCTGTCCCTTTTTGATGATGAAGCAGGTGATACCGGAACGGCCGGCCTTGGGATCGGTGCGGGTGAAGACGACGCCCCATTCGGCCTCGTGCGCGTGCGAGATGAAAATCTTGGTGCCGTTCAGGACGTAGGTGTCGCCCTTGCGGACGGCGCGGCATTGGATCGCGCCCGCGGGATCGGAGCCGCCCGACGGTTCGGTTATCGCGAAGAAGGTATGCCAGGCGTTTTTCAGCGTCGGGACGGCATAGGTTTGAATCTGCTCCTCGCTGCCGCCGTAGATGACGGGCGGAGGATTGCGTCCGAAGACGCCCGCGCCGGGGTTGTAAAGGCCCATCCGATGCTGCGCCATTTCCTCGGTGAGCACGCACATCGCGAACGTGCCGAGTCCGCCGCCGCCGTACTTTTGCGGCGCGCCCATGCACCACATGCCGGCGCTCTGGACTTTCCCGGCAAGCCGCCAGTAATCGTCTTTGGGAATTTCGGCGTCGTCGGGATCGATTTTCTGCTCAATCGGAATTATTTCGTCGCGGATTATGCGGCGGACCTGCTCGCGAAGCGCGCTCAGTTCATCCGACAGTTTGAAGCCGTTGTCGTCGTCCATCATGCACCCTCCCGGATCTTCTTTTCCTTGGCCAGGTTGCGGCGAAGACCGTCGAGCCACATCTCGCGAATCCATTCGAGGTCGTAGGCGCCCCACGTGCCCTTCAGTTCAGGCGTGATCGCGCGGATATGCCCGATCGCGTCCGCGAAGCCGCCGACCGCCGCGTCACCGAGGGTCTTGCGAACTATTCCGCGTTCCTCGCGCGCGCGGAGGTAGTCGCCTATGGCGCTTATCACTTCCAGCCCGTAGTTCCAAAGCTCTTCTTCCGCCCCGGCGAGTGGGACTTTAGCATCGGCCTTGAGACCCTCCGCTATCCTGACCGCGGATTGCGCGGCTTCCAGCGCCTTGGGCAGAGCAGCCTTCTTGAGCCCGAGCCTTCGTCCCGTAATCGTATACGGCGCCATCACGTCCGCGTAATCGAGCATCAGCGCGCTGACTTCTTCGATCGCGCGATAGGCCTTCTCCATCGCCTCGGCGCATCCGGGATGACGTCCCGCGGCCGTTTCCGCAAGCGTTTTTGCGGGCTCGACGCTCGGATCGCACGCCGCGCGCACGAAAGTCTCGAGGTTGACCGGGTAGGCAAGCACGCTGTACGCCCCGAAGGTCAGGCACGAGACGCTGTCGATTCCAAGCGCGCGATAGGCGCGCAGATCGCGCGTGATCACCGAGGGCATCGCGAATGCGAGTCCGCCAAACAGGATCGCGTCGGCGTAATACTCGAAAATGTGCCCGCGGCCGCGAAAAATATCGACGTAACGCCTGAGCGATTCGTGATAACGCACATTCGCCGAGCATGAAGAGTCATCGATCGCGTGCACGTAGCATCGCTCGCGCGGCGCCCATTCGAAGTGGACGTTGTCGAGCGGGCGCAGCTCCGGGTCCGGCTCGAGCGTGTCGTGGTAAGCGAGATACGCGATCGGCACGCCCGCCGAGGCGCTCTCGGCCGCGGCGGCGACCGCGTTGACAACCTTCATGTACTGGAGTTGCGGCGAAAGGCTCTTGCACTCGGAACAATGGCACCAGGCGCCTTTGACCACGTCCGCGCCCCAGATATGCAGCATCCGGCTTTCCGCATATTCGCGCATCCAGGCGAGCGCGTTGCCGGCGACGAGTTGAACCGCGTCGGGATTCGAGACGCACAGGTTTCCGTGCGGGTTGCGCTTGCCGTCGGGGCCGAGCGGAAAATACTCGGGGTTGGAGTCGAACCGCTCGCGCGGCATCAGGAGCTGCAGCACATGACCGCCATACTCGCTCTCTATTCCGTAATCCCCGTATAGCGCCACGAGTTCGTCGATCCGAAGCCTCGTATCGCGTCCGTGACGGATATACTCGAACGCGTTGATCCCCCGCCGGCCCATCCAGGGGATGAATTCGCGATCGAACTCAAGATGTTGTTCGAGGCGCTCCTGAACCTCGTAGTTCCAGGTCAGGATGTCCGAAACAAAAGCGCGGCGCGAAAATGCGGGCGTCACCCGGTAGGGCGATATGGCGAACAGCCGGGCGGCGTCGATTCGTGGAAACCGGGGCGGGACGCCGGGAGGATAAACGGCGCCAAGGCGCGTCAGCAGGTCAACCGCTGCGTGCAGCAGCCCGCGCTCGTGCCCGGCATGGATAGAGATCGCGTCGGGAGCCGGACGAGCAATCTGGAAAGCGTCGCCGACGGGGCTCGCCGACAAAGCCGCAAGCGCCTGGCCCGAAGGCGCGGGCGCGACGATTATACGATTGTCCCTGATACGGGAATCGGCACGCGCCGCAACCGTCCGGCCGAGCATCTCGCCGAGCCCGTCGGCCAGTTCGCGCGCGGCGCGGGCGCTTATGGCCGGCCCTCCTTGGGCATATGTAACCGTTACCTGTGCACCCCCCTGCACCGCTTTGGCCATTCCTTACCCCCCAATTCCGATATCGCGTTTTTCCGCCGACGCCGGAATGATAACATGCACGTGCGGGCTTGGAAGCGCCGCAGTAAAGTCGCGATTAAACCAACCGTCGTCACAGGCCCGCGAGCATGCCGAGTCCGAACGAAATACTGTCCCAACTGAAAAAGGTTAAATATCCCGGCTTCACGCGCGACATCGTGTCGTTCGGGATAGTCAAGGATATCGAAGTTGCCTACGCCGGCGTGACCGTGTTCCTCGTCGCGCCGTCGGCGAACCCGGAGGTCGTCTCCAAGATCGTTGACGAAGTCCGCGGGACGGTCGCCGCGATGCCGGGCGTGCCGGAGGTCCGGGTCGAAGTCGAACAGCCCGCGCCTTCGCCGACGCCGCGCGAAGCCGCCGCCGGACACAAGCGCGAGATCCCTGGCGTCGCGCACGTGGTCGCGGTGGCAAGCGGCAAGGGCGGCGTCGGCAAATCGACGGTTGCGGTCAATCTTGCGCTCGCGATGAAGGCGCTCGGATGGCGCGTCGGCCTGATGGACGCGGACGTGTACGGCCCGAGCCTCGCGATGATGGTCGGGGCGGACGCGCCGGTCAAAGTAACGCCTGAGCGCAGGATCGTTCCCCTCGAGCGTTACGGGATTCGCTACGTCTCGATGGGCCTGTTCGTGCGCGATCAGCAGGCGGTCATCTGGCGCGGTCCGATGGTGACGAAGCTCGAGATGGAGTTCCTGTTCAACGTCGAATGGGGCGAACTCGATTGCCTGGTGCTCGACCTGCCGCCCGGTACAGGTGACGCGCAGCTTACGATTACGCAGCGCGCCAGGCTCGACGGCGGAGTGATCGTGACGACGCCGCAGGAAATAGCGCTGCTCGACGTAAGGCGTGGCGTCCAGATGTTCAAGGAAGTCAACGTCCCGGTTCTCGGCGTGATCGAGAACATGAGCTACTACGTGTGCCGCTCGTGCGGCAGCCGTCATCAGATCTTCTCGCACGGCGGCGGAGAGCGGCTGGCGCGCGAGCTTGGCGTCACGTTCCTCGGAGAACTGCCGCTGGTTCGCGAGGTGCGCGAAGGCGGCGACCAGGCGCTTCCGCTCGTCGCCCTGAATCCGTCGCATCCGGTCAGCGGCGCTTTCAAATCGGTGGCCGCGCGGATAATCGAAGAGCTGCAGAAGACCGGATAAAGGCGTCGGGCGGATGGCGGGCGGGCAGCCCCTGACGTCCGCGCGCGGATTGCCAATGCCTTTTGCCGTATTCGATATCGAAACCCGAATCGACAAGCATCTGCTGAACCAGGTGTTCGCCGCGGACGAGGGTCTCACGGACGAACAGGCCTACGAGCGCTATCGCGACGAGACGCAGCGCCGGCGCGGCAGCGATTTTCTGCCCGTGACGCTGCATGTGCCAATCTCGATCGCAATCGGCAACGTCGGCGAGGATCACGCGCTGCGCTCGGTGGAGAGCCTGATGCCGGCGAATTACTCCGAGGAAGGCCTGGTTCGGGAGTTCTGGTCGCGTTACGAGCGCTTCGTCGGTACGATGGTGAGCTTCAACGGCCGGCGCTTCGATCTGCCGGTGCTGGAACTGGCGGCGTTGCGTTACGGAATCTCCGCGCCGATACACTTCGGCGAGTCCAGCGCGGCGCGTCATCGTTATTCCGAGGAACGCCACTTCGACCTGCTCGATTACCTGACTAACCACGGAGCGGTCGCGCTGCCGGGCGGGATGAACCTGCTGCTTCGGATGTTCGGGATGCCGGGCAAGCGCGGGATGGACGGTTCGCGGGTCCAGGAATATTACGAGAGCGGACGTCTCGACGAAATCCATCGCTACTGCCGGAGCGACGTGGTGCAGACCTACTTTCTCTTTCTGCGGGTTGAACTGATGCGCGGGCGGATCAGCGAGGACACGTACCGCGCCGCCTCCCAATCCTCCGCGCGATTTCTTATCGAAGAAGGCGTGTTCGCCGAGCCGAACGGAAAGCCATAAAGCGCTGATGCCGGACCATCCGACAATTTCGCTCATCGTGATTACGCGCAACGAGCAGGAGCTTATCGGGCAGTGTCTGAAAAGCGCGTGGTTCTGCGACGAATTGATCGTGGTCGATTCGTTTTCGACCGACGCCACGGTTGAGATCGCGAAAAGCCTTGGCGCCAAGGTGTATCAGCACGAGTTCACCGATTACGTCCGGCAGAAGCAGATGGCGCTCGACCGCGCAAGCTCGGACTGGGTGCTGCTGATGGACGCCGACGAGCAGGCGACTCACGACCTCGGCGTGGAAATTCGCGAGGCGGTCGCCTCACCCGCCGCTGACGGTTATCGCATCCGGCGCATCCTCTACCATCTCGGCCACTATTTCTCGCACGGGCTCTATCCCGATCGCCCGGTGCGGCTGTTCCGGCGAAGCCGCGGCCATATCGGGGGACGCGACCCGCACGACAAGGTCGTCGTCGAGGGCGCCGTCGGCCAACTCGCCCATCCGATACTTCATTTCAGCTACCGCGACGTCGCGGACCACGTCGCGACGATCAATCGGTTCTCAAGCCGCGCCGCGATGGAGCAGGAGCCGACCGCTCTGACGGCGATTCGGATGTTCACGAATCCCGCGTGGCGGTTCTTCAATTTCTACTTCCTGCGCGGCGGCTTTCGCGAAGGCGGGCGCGGTCTTTACGCCTCGATGAGCGCGGCGTTCTACGTCTTTCTCAAGTACGCCAAGCTCTACGAACGAAAGCTCAAGGCGCGCAGGCTTTGAGCCTTAGCCGGCGCCCGCGTGCGGCCTGACCGGGCAGGCGTTCCCGGTTCGCTTCAATTCGGCAAAGGAACTGAATAACTTAGGCGGTGCTTCATGAGGCGCCTGCTCGTCTATATCCGGCGGTACCGGCTCCGATACCTGATCGGGATCGTGTGCACGCTTGCGACCGCAACGCTGGCGATGCTCATCCCGCTGCTCATCCGCGATTCAATCAACGCGGTGCAGGCGGGCCGACATGCGGCGCTGATTCGTTACGCGGGCGCGATGGGCGCCGCGGCGCTCGTGATGGGCGTGGTGCGATGGTTCTCGCGCTTCGTCATCTTCAACGCCGGCCGCGACATCGAATACGACATCCGCAACGATCTGTTCGCGCGCCTGGTGACGCTCGGACCCGACTTCTACCGCCGGCTGAAGACGGGAGACCTGATGTCGCGCATGGTGAACGATCTGAACGCGGTGCGGATGCTGGTCGGGATCGGCGTGCTGACATTCACCAACACTCCTCTCTATTACATCTACGCGCTGGCCTTCATGGCGTCGCTCAACGCGCGGCTCACGCTCGCGTCGGTGGCGCCGTACTTCATGATGCTCTACGCGATGCGCAAACTGACGCGCGCGCTGATGGAGCGAAGCCTCAAGGTGCAGGAAGGCCTCGGCGCGATCGGCGCGAAGGTGCAGGAGAGCCTGGCGGGAATCCACGTCGTCAAGGCCTACACGCTGGAGGAGCACGAGAGTGCGCGGTTTCGCGCGCTCAACGACGAGTACAACCAAAACGGCCTTGCGCTCGCGCGGCTTCGCGGAGCGATCACGCCGATGATTCGCGGCGCGATCGCGAGTTCCGTGATGATAGTCCTCATCTACGGCGGCTCGCTCGTGATCGCGCATCGGCTGTCGATCGGCGACCTGGTCGCCTTCATGAGCTATCTCGGACAACTCGCGTGGCCGACCATGTCGCTCGGCTGGATGCTGTCGATTTACCAGCGCGGGAAGGCCGCGATGAAGCGGCTGGACGAAATTTTCGACGCGACGCCGACGCCCGGAATCGAAGGACCGCGCGAACGCCTCGAGGTGGCGGGCGCCATCGAATGGAACAACGTATCGTTCAGCTATTTCGCGCACAACGGCCACCGGCACGACGGCCAGCTTCCCTACGCGCTTCGCAATATCAACGTCAAGGTCGGACCGGGCGAGAAGCTCGCGATCGTGGGCCGAACCGGTTCGGGCAAATCCACGATGATCAAGATGCTGGCGCGGCTTATCGATCCGACCGAGGGGAGCGTGAAGCTCGATGGGCGCGATCTGCGCGAACTGCCGCTTCGGGCCCTTCGACGGACCATCGGCGTCGTACCGCAGGAGCCGATGCTGTTCTCGGACACGCTCGCGCGCAATATCGCCTTCGGCACGCCGGATGCCACCGCCGGGCAAATTGCCGCCGCCGCGGCTATCGCGGGTCTGGAAACCGACCTGGCAAGCCTTCCCGCCGGCTTTGACACGATGGTGGGCGAACGCGGAATGGCGCTTTCAGGCGGACAGAAACAGCGCGTGACGATCGCGCGCCTGCTCGTCTACGATCCCGCCGTCGTGGTGCTCGACGACGCGCTTTCAAGCGTCGATACGGAAACCGAGCGCGCCGTGCTCGCAAGCCTGTCGGAGACGGTGCGTGGACGGACGACGATCGTCGTCGCCCATCGCGCCTCCACCGTACGCGACGCCGATCACATCGTCGTGCTCGAAGACGGCGAGATAGCCGAGCGCGGAACCCATCAGGAGCTGATGGCGCGCCGGGGAATCTACGCCGAGCTTTTCCAGCGCCAGCTTCTGGAAGAGGAATTGGAACATTACTGAGAGATGCGGGAGAACCCTGAACAGGACCTCGGCCAGGTTTACGACCTACGGCTCATCCGATGGATCTGGACGTTCGTGCGCCCCTACCGGCGGCTGTTCCTGTTCTCGCTCGTCCTGATGCCGCTCAACTCGGCGTTCGCGCTCGCGCAGCCCTACATCGTGAAGCTCACGATCGATATTTTCCTCGCCGCGCGGCGGAGCGCGCCTCCGCGATGGCTCGCGCCGCTTTTCAGAGCGGCGCAAGGACACGGGCTGCTCGTGATGGGGCTCATCTACGCGGTTCTGCTGACCGGAGAATTCGCGACTTTCTATGGGCAGTTCTATCTCACGATGATGGTCGCACAATACAGCCTGTCGGATCTCCGCCTCGCGCTTTTCCGCCGCGTCGAGCTGCTGCCGATGGAGTTTTTCGACAGGACTCCGGTCGGAAAGCTGGTCAGCCGGATGACCACCGATATCGACGCGATCAACGAGATGTTCGGCGCGGGTTCACTGACCATCTTCATCGATCTGCTGACGCTCGCCGGTATCGTCGCGATTATGTTCGCGCTCAACGCGCGACTTGCGCTGTGGGCGCTCTGCGCGATCCCGCCGCTGCTCGTCATCATTAATTATTTCCGGGTCCGCGCGCGGGTCGTGTATCGGGCAATCCGCGACCGGCTCGCCGCGGTCAACGCCTATCTCTCGGAGGCGATCGGCGGGATGCCGGTGATCCAGTTATTCACCCGCGAGGACGTAAGCCGCGCCGAGTTCGACGTGCTCAACCGCCAAAGCCGCGACGCGCAGGTCAAGGCGAACATCTATGAGGCCGGGCTGTTCTCCGCGGTCGAGGCCCTGAGCTGGGTGACCGTCGCGATGATACTGTGGTACGGCGGCGGGCAGGTGATGCGTCGGATTATCGGGCTCGGAACGCTCGTCGCATTTATCGAATACGCGCGGATGTTCTTCATGCCGCTGCGCGACATGTCCACCAAGTACACCGTGCTCCAGTCGGCGCTGGCGGCGACCGACCGTATCGAGTCGCTGATGGAGGAACCAATCGCTATCAAGAGCCCGCCCGCGCCGGCCCGAATCGAATCACCGCGCGGCTCGATCGTCTTCGAGCATGTGACGTTCGCGTATCGGCCCGGCGAGCCGGTGCTGAAAGACTTGAGCTTCCGCGTCGAACCCGGCCAAAAGGTCGCGATCGTCGGGCCGACCGGCTCGGGCAAGACGACGATTATCAAGCTGCTGAACCGCTTTTACGACGTGACCGAGGGACGAATACTGGTTGACGGGGTTGACGTGCGGGATTGGGACCTGTTCGATCTGCGCCGCGCGATAGGCCTGGTCCAGCAGGACGTTTTTCTTTTTTCCGGCAACGTGATGGAGAACCTGCGGCTCGGACGAAGCGAGATGACCGACGCCGAGATAACCGAAGCGCTCGCCAAGGCGCAGGCGTTGCGCTTCGTCAGGCGGCTGCCGCGCGGGCTCGGCGAGGAAATCGGCGAGCGCGGGGCGAATTTCTCCGCCGGCCAGCGCCAGCTTCTGTCCTTCGCGCGCGCGCTCGCCTACAATCCGCGAATCCTGGCGATGGACGAAGCGACCTCGAGCGTGGACAGCGAGACCGAACGGCTCATCCAGCTCGCTCTCGAAGAACTGCTCGCGAATCGCACCGCCCTCATCGTCGCGCATCGCCTGTCGACGATCGAGCGGGCCGAACGAATCATGGTGTTGAGCAACGGTTCGCTGCGCGAGAGCGGCACCCATCAGGAGCTGCTGGCGATGCGCGGCCTTTACTTCAGATTGTTCGAACTTCAGTACTCCGCGGCTCCCGATATGGCCGGCGAGGCCGCCGACTGAACGGCTCACCGGACGCGATTGTGCGGATTCTTTCCCGGATGACCCGTCACGACTGGATTTCGACTCCGCCATCGTCCGAGGCGCGGATGGCCGCGGCGCGCCCTGGCCCGGCGCTTTGCATCTTGGCGCTGGTGCTCGCGGCCGCGATGCTCTCGGGATGCAGCGGCGTGGCGTACGTTGCGCGGGCAGCCTACGAGGAAGGACGCATCCTATGGAATCGAGAGCCGATAAACGAGGTTCTCGCCAAGCCCGAGCTCGACGCTTCGACGCGTGAGAAGCTCGAAACCGTTCTCCAGGTTCGGGAATTTGCCGAGCACCAGCTCGGACTTTCGGTTGACGGCGCGTACAGCACGGTCAGCCCCGTCGATCGCGGCGCGGTGGTGTACGTCGTGATGGCGGCGCGGCGCGATTCGCTGAAGCCGTATCTCTGGTGGTTTCCGGTCGTCGGCTACGTGCCCTACCGCGGATACTTCAGCGAAAGCCGGGCACGGGCCGAGGCCGAAAGCATGGAGGCGAAAGGCTATGACACGCTGGTACGGCCGGCGGTTGCGTTCTCGAGTCTCGGCTTTTTCGCCGATCCGCTGCTCTCCAACCTGCTCAAGCTCGACAAGGTGGTTCTTGCCGGCGTCATCATCCACGAGCTGTTCCATCGGACCTATTTCCTCGAAAGCGACGTGATGTTCGACGAATCGGCGGCCAACTTCGTGGGAACGCGCGGCGCGGTGGATTTTTTCACCCGGACCGAAGGGGCGTCATCCGAGGATGCCAAAGCGGCGCGCGCCGTGTACGAAAGCAATCTCGTTTTTGCGCACTTTCTGCTTCAGGCCGAGGCAAAGCTGCTCCGTCTTTACGGCAGCGGGCTTCCAAAAAACAAAATCCTGAAGCGGCGCAAGAAGGTGTTCACGGAAATCCAGGCCGATTACGCGAAGATCAAGCCGACGCTTTCAGGCCTGGAACGTTTCAATCTCGACAAGCACCCGCTGAATAACGCCGTGATGCTGAACTACATGCTCTACTTCCACGACCAGGACGATTTCGCCGCACTGGAGAAGCTCAACCACGACGATACCCGCGCCACGATCGCGCGGATAATCGCTCTCGCGAAGCGGAATCCGTCCGATCCGTTTTACGCGATATGGGAGGCAAGCCGGCTTGCGCTCGCGTCCTCCGGGCCGCCGGGCGCTAGCGCGTCGCGATAAGCTCGGCGAGCGCCGCGCAAAGCTTCCCCTCGAAGCCGGCG
>JAKAVC010000087.1 GCA_021817345.1 Deltaproteobacteria bacterium
GCGCAGCTGCTCGACTCGGGCCGCGGTCAGTTCGCCAAGCCGCGTCTCGCCGAGCTCGGGTATGATGTACAGCCGCGCGATCGATTCGTAGAACTCGTAGGTTCGCGGCCGCAGTTTCGGTCGCACCGCGGCAAGCCACTCTTTCATTAGCCCAGCGACGGTGCTCCGGTCCTGCGCCGGCGCGAGCTCAAGCTCCCTGCGCCGGCGATCGCGTTTCTGCCTGCAATCCGACTCGGTGAGCCCGTAAACCGAGATTCGTCGGCCGCCGATCCGGCCGCGCCATTCCCACCGTCCATCGGCGCGCTGGCGGAACTGGCCGTCGCCGCGGGTCGTCCGGCGCTTCTTCGTGGTCCTGCTCTCCAGCCTCTCCACGGGCCGCGGTTGTAATGAAAACGGGGGCCGGAGACAAAATCTTTTGGGGGTCAATTAAGGGGGCAACAACGCGATTCGGGCGGGGCCGGGGATAGGCCCTATCACAAAGTCCTTCTGTCCGTGGGGTTTTTTGGCGCGCCCTGAGGGATTTGAACCCCCGACCCACAGATCCGTAGTCTGTTGCTCTAATCCGCTGAGCTAAGGGCGCGCAAATGTCGTCTGACCGGGAATCACGGCTTCCTCGGGCTCAATCGACGATCGTCCCCGTCGAGCCCTCAGACAACCGGTGCGCGCGAGCTCGCGCCCGACGCGCACGCCTTCAACATTTAGCAGCGCGCGCCCGGCGCCGCAACGAGGTTCGGTCGCGTCCTTCAGGCGCCGGCTTGGCGGTCATGCCTGGATGCGACTCACCGACGGCGAACATCGCGCGCGCAAAGCCTCGGTCGTCGCCGAGCGTTGCGCGACGGCTGTGTCACGCTTTTTCGGGGACTTGACGCGGCATCATCGAAGCGCCTAAGCGTCGCATCAATGGATACTCGCGGCCGGATGCTTCGTGCGGTTGTCGTTGCCACGCTTTGCGCGGTGGTGTTGCCGGTTCTGGTCGCCGCGCGAGCGGTGCGCCGGATTCAGGAACCGGGCAAAAAAACCTTCTTCCTGGTTGCGACGCCGGACATGCCTGACCCCATGTTCGCGGAGACGGTCATCCTGATGCTGCCGCCGACCGAGCCGCCGCTTATCGCGGGGCTTATCGTCAACAAGCCGACCAACGTCCCGGTGTCAAAGGTGTTTCCCGACGCGCGCCTGCTCAAGAACGAACCATCAGTCGCCTACTTCGGCGGTCCGGTTTATCCCTCGGACCCATCGCTCATCCTGCGCGGCTCAAAGCCGAGCGCAAGCGCGCCGTGGCTCTTCGACGACATCTCCGTCAGCACCGACCCCGACGCGGTTGCGCAACTGGTGAAAAACCCCGGCGCGGCCACCGACCTGCGGCTCGTTCTCGGTCGCGCTCAATGGTCGCTTAACCAGCTTCACGCGGAGATACTGGAGGGCTCGTGGTACGTTCTACCTGCCGACCCCAAGATTGTCTTCAGCCGCAAGCCGAAGCAGGTATGGCGCGTGCTGGTCCAGCGCGCCCAGCTCCAGGAAGTCAATCTGACGCCGGCGCCCGAGCGAAGCGCTCTCGAGACGATTTTAACGCCGGCCGATGCCGCCGCTGTTTATTTGCGGACCCGGTAAACCCTTCCTGCGCCGAGCAGCAAAAGCGCCGCGATGAGGGCGAGCGTGGCCGTCTCGCCCCAACTGGCGGTCAGCGTCCATCCGAGTGCGCCCACGCCCAGGATTGCCGCGACTTTGAGAAGCTTGCCGGTCGCGCCCGCCGAGCCGCCCCATCGCGTCGACATGTCGAGCATCCCGCGCACCACGTCGCCAATCGAGACCGAACCAAGCATCCAGGAAAACATCATCGTCGCCTGCCGCCGCGTCTCGCCGCTGTTTCACCGCGTCCGTATCTTCGCGACAATCGACTCACGCTCGGCCGCGCCAATCGTCCGATCGGCCATCGGGTAAAGCACCATCTCTTCCTTCGCGTCATGCGCTTCGAGCATCGCGCTTAGCTGACCCATCGGCGCGCCATCCGCCGCCGCTTCGCCGGAAAATTCCCGCACCAGCCGCTCGAGTAGGCCCTCTATCGCGCGATGCTCCGCAATCATGACACCGATGGGTCCGAACTCGCGGCGAAGGCCGCTCTCGCGTTCGAGCGCGGGAAACAGAAGCTCTTCCTCGACGCGGATGTGGTGTCGCAGGCCCCTGTCGAACTCCGCGAACAGGCTGGTGGCCTCGCCGCGCCCTCCCGTGCGAAGCGCGTCTTCGGCACGCTCGCGGAGGTCTTCCAGCCGGCGATGGTCGTCGGCGAGAGCGTCAGTTATCGTACGGGGGTTTTCGGTATCCATAGGCTTCGCTCCGGGAGGCCGTGGTTTCGAGAGTAATGTGTATCATAAATACATCTTAATCCGGGGTCAAATGCGCGGCTTCCGGCGCTCGTATCCCCGTCCATCCACGGCGGTATGCCGTGCGCCCCGCGCGCCGGGTAAAACGGCTCCAGGATGCGGTTTCACAAAGTCGTGTCCCCAATTCTGAGCCGGCAACGTCCACAGCGGGCGGGAGGAGTGTCTGCGGAGCCGTTCGGAAAAAGGGCCTCTCCGAGCGTTACGTGCCCACTGGATGCGAAACCGCCCCCCTCACGGTGCCGGTGCAGACACCGTGGACCAAAACCGACTAGAACCTTGCGAAGAGAGGTTGTCCGGCGTATGCAGGGGTTGGAATTGGAGAGCCCAAACGGAAATTTCGGTTAAACCGTTTCTGTGGACGTACGATTGGAACAGTTGGGCCGACGACTGAGCGACGCGATCCGCGCCGCGCTCGATTCGGGCGAAGCCGCCGGCGCGCGACGGCTGGCGCTGGAGGGCGACGGCCAGGCGCGAAGCCTTGCCAAGGAATACGGGCTCATGTACCGGGGGCTCGGCATCACGATCCGCATCCTCCTGACGCTCATCGGCGATACTGCATCGCGCGCCGACGCCTTATCCGGCCGGGCCGCGACCGCGGACGCCGCGGCGGTCGTCAACCGCTTTCGCACCGACTTCTCACACCTGACGGAGCGCATGTGGGACGGCGCGCCCGGCGTGCCCGAAGCGCCGGCGACGCTCGACGAGGAGTGTGCGCGCGCCGCGCGCGTGCTTGATTTCGGCGAGGAGCGCTTCGATCGCGATCAGGCGCGGCTGGCCGACGAGGTCGTGCGGGCGATCGACGCGGGCGACATCGCGCGCGCCCGTGCGCTCGTGGATTTGAAGGAACAGAAGCGGTACGTGCCGCTGCACGACCGGATGGTCCGCTTTATGGCCGAAAGCTTCGGCTGGGTTTTGCGATGGTTCGGGGCGGCCGAGCTGCTCCGCTTTCATCTGGCGACCGCCGAGGCCCAACGCCCGGGCTTCGAAAAGTGGGAGCGAATGTCGGCGGCGGAATTTACTCGGGCCACGGCGTTCCTGCTCAAGCAACACATGGGACAATTCGTGGTGCGCGAGGACGACGAGAAGTTCACGATCGAGCAGACGCCATGCGGCAGCGGTGGACGGCTCCGGCTCAAGGGCGCTTACGAGGGGCCCGACGCTCTCCCATTCGTCGAAGCTCCCGGTCCTCTGACGTTCGGCGAGACGCGCCTGCCCGTCTATTGCAGCCACTGCCCGATCTGGAACGGAACGGCGCCCCTTGCATGGTTCGGGCGCGCGCACTGGATATTCGAGAATCCGTCGCGGCCTGACGGCGGATGCACGCTTTACATTTACAAGCGCCACGACGGCACGCCGCCCGAGTATGCCGCCAAGGTTCGGATCGCAAAGAACTGAGCGCGCGTCGGCCCTGGACGTACAACTATGGACGCGGCAACGAAGCTTGGACTGTTGCGGACGATGCTCCTTGTCCGCCGACTGGAGACGGCGTGGGCTGACGCCTACCTCCACGAAGAGATCGGCGGTATCCCGCCGGCGCTAAGCACAGGTCAGGAGGCCGTGTCAGCCGGCGCGTGCGCGGCGCTTGAAAATGGAGACTATGTTTTCACCACGCATCGCGGCCAGGCGCCGCAGGTCGCCCGCGGACTGGACCCTCGACGCATCATGGCCGAACTCTATTGTCGGCGCACCGGCTACAACAAG
>JAKAVC010000079.1 GCA_021817345.1 Deltaproteobacteria bacterium
ATCGAGCCTCCTTTTTAACTGTCAGGCAAACCTTTAATCTATGTCAGGGATTGTTCGGGCCGCGTCTCTCTTCGTGCCTTTGCTGCCGCCGTTCCTGCCTCTGTTGCTGGCGTTCGTGCCGATACTGCTGGCGCTGCTGGGGCCGCTTCGGCGCGGGACGGAAGCTTTCGTGCGAAACCCACTCGTGCGGATTCCTGCGGAACTCGTCGCTGACACCCGGATGCTTGTTGAAGTACTGCTGAGCTTCGGGATGCCTTCTCAGCCAGTCCCGATCATGGACGTAGTTCGGATGCTCATAAAGCTCCTGGGCCATCCCCGGATGCTGGCCAAGGAACGTATTGAAGTTCGAGCGCTGGTTCGGGTACCAGTTCCGATGCCACCCCTGATACCACCCTGTGCGATTTCCGCGCTGCCATCCGTAGCTGCCCTGAGAGGACATGAATCCAAACGGGTCACTTTTGATTGCGCGGGCGACACCGGGATTGTTCGCGAAATACTGCCTGAGTTCGGGGTGATCCTCCAGGTAGTGCGGGTCGTTTACGAACCGGGGATGGATCGAAAGGTCTGAGGCGATCTGTGGATGGGTGTTCAGGAAGTTGTTGAAGCTCTGGAATTGGGTGCCGGGCAGGCCATAGCCATAGCCCTCAAATAGGGGCCCGGGCGCTTGCGCGAAAGCCGCCACCGGCATCGCCACCAACCCGGAGAAGAGTGCGAGAAAAGCCAGCTTGTGCGAAGTACACTGGAGGTATCCTCGGGTTTCACTCAGAGCGACAATCGTGCCATCGCAATACGAAGCGATATGAAGCTAAAAAGCCTCATTCTTGCGCGCGATCTCGTACAGCTAAACCTTCCGATGCGCCAAAAGAGGCATCTACGGTCTCCTTTGGGATGCTTTTGGTCGCGTTTCGCGTCGCGCCACGATTGGCTAAGACAGCCCGGAAGGCTTTGGCCTCGGGCAATCCTTGCGCTTGCAGCCTGAAGAGTCGCCGTTTGCCAACCCGCACGACGCCGAACAGATTCGTCATTGGCGCTCGCCCGCCGGCACAGTTAAGCTAGCGCTACGGGCGCGCAAGAGCTCAAGGCATTGCCGGGAAGATTAGCGGGAGAGCCGGGCAGATGACGACGTATCGGGGCGGATGCCATTGCGGGCAGGTTGCTTTCGAGGTATCCGCAGACCTCCGGAGCGTCAGCGAATGCAACTGCTCAATTTGCACCAAGAAGGGCTACTTGCACTGGATTGTGCCGCGCGACGTGTTTCAACTGCTGACCCCTGAATCGAACCTTGCGACCTACCGCTTCAACACCGGCGTCGCGAGACATTATTTCTGTCCGCGATGCGGCGTCGCGTCATTTTATGTCCCGCGCTCCGACCCCGACAAGATTGACGTCAACGCGCGATGCCTTGAAGGAATCGACGTCGCCACTCTCCGGATAGAAAGGTTCGACGGGCGCAACTGGGAGAGCGCGTTTCGCGCGCGGGAAGCGTCACGCTCGCGCAAGGAATAGAGGAAAGCATCGTGGCCACCCTTGGTTTCAAACCGTACGACTTCGAGGTTTTCTCGGTCGAAGGCTTCAACGAGCGGATGTCGCAAATCTACGAGCACGTTCGCCCGAAGCTTCTCAAGCTCGGCGACGAGCTTGCCCCGGAACTCGCGCGCAAGCTCAAGATGGAGTTCTTTCCCCACGTCGCAAAGCATGCCCGGCGCACGGTGAATCCTCCGCCCGAAACCTGGGCGGCGTTCGGTCCCTCGCCGCGCGGCTACAAGCGCTACGGATACCTCGCACTGTGCATCTCCGGGGCGGGACTGCACGCGCGCGCGGTCGTAAAGTCCGAGGCTGACAGCCGCGGCGCGATGGCCGCGGGGCTGAGCAAAAACGCCTCTGAACTTGCGCGCGCGTTTCGCGGCACCCGGCTCAGCCGCTACGACAACTGGGATTTTCAGCGCCTTCCGCTAGGCCTCGTCGCGGATAGCGACCTGCTCAGGGAACTCGCCAGCAGGCTTCAGAAGAAAACCGGAGGGATCGACGTTGGCTTCGGATGGAACGTCAAGGAATCCCTCAAACTGGAGCGGGCGGAATTGCTCGACGCGTTCAGGGAGCTCGAACCGCTCTATCGCGTGCTGCGCGCGGTTGCATAAACGCCGCGTCGGCGCGCGGGACTCGAAGCACTCGCCACTTGATGACCAGTTCGCATTCCGAGAAAAGGGTGAAGACACAGCCGGCCGTCGTTCTGGGCGCGGGAGCGTGGGGCACGGCGCTGGCCGTGATGCTCGCGCGAGGCGGCGTCGACACGACCCTATGCGTGCGGCGTCCGGGGCAGCTCGAAGCGCTCGCGACGGAGCGCGAGAACCGCACCTATCTGCCGGGCGTCGCCTTTCCGCCGCAACTCGCACTTTCCTCCGACTGGCGCGCCGCAGTCGCGCGGGCGGGAACGGTCGTGATGGCGGTGCCGTCGCGATACGCGCGCGCGGCGGTCGAGAGCGTCGCGCAATCGATTCGAAATGACGCAGTAATGGTCAACGCGGCCAAGGGAATCGAGGAGCAGACGCTGCGGACGATGACCGAAATGATGGCCGAGGTTGCCGCCCATGCTCATGCTTACGCGGTGCTGTCCGGACCGGGGTTCGCGGCGGAAGTCGCGCGCGACAAACCGGCGGCCTTGGTCGCGGCCTCGCGTAACGAGGACGCGGCCTGGACCGTGCAGCATCTTTTCGCCTCACGTTCGCTGCGCGTTTACCGGAGCGCCGACGTGATCGGGGTCGAGCTTGCCGGCGCGGCCAAGAACATAATCGCGATCGCAGCCGGAGTCAGCGACGGCCTCGAACTTGGTTCGAGCGCACGCGCCGCGGTTATCACCCGCGGCCTGGCGGAACTCGCCCGGCTGGTCGAAGCGGCGGGCGGGCGGCGCGAAACCGTGATGGGACTTGCGGGGTTGGGCGACCTGGTGTTGACCTGCACCGGCGAGCTTTCGCGAAACCGCTCGCTCGGTCTCGCTCTGGGCCGCTCGGGCGCAACTCAGGGCCTCGGCGCCGAGCAGGAGGGACGGCCGGTTGCCGAGGGCGTCAGCAACGCGCGCGCAATCCGAAGCCTCGCCCGCCGCCATGGAGTCGAGATGCCGATAGTCGATGCGGTCTATCGCACCCTCTATGAAGCGGAGCCGCCAAAGGCTATGGTCGAAGAACTGTTGAGTCGCGCGCTCAAGGCCGAATTCTAGCCCGGCGCGCAGTTCCGGAAAGGTAACAGATGGGAAGCAAGGGAACCTGCAAAGCCAAGGATTGCAATCACGAAGTGGTGGCCAAGGGCTACTGCCGCAAGCACTTCCGGCTCTGGAAACACGGCGAGATGCCGAAGGCGCGTTACAAGATCTGTACGGCGGAAAAATGCCGCAAGCGGCGCTTTCGCGGCAGCCTCTGCGAGGAGCATTTCAACGCCACGCGCGGCAAGCCCGCCGAAGGCGCAGCCGCCCAGCCCGCCGCATCCGGCACCCCGGCCTCGTGACCGTCCGCTCGCATCGCCTGACATCCCATAAAAGCCCGCCGCGCGCCGTCGTTGCGCCCGCGCACCGCCTTGGACGGGGGGAAGTTCTCGATGGCTGAGCTGGTGGTTCTGGGAGCAGCGGGACGGATGGGCCGAATGCTCATCCAGCTCATCGCGCACGACCCCGCGCATCGGCTGGTCGCAGCCGTCGAAGCGCGCGGGACGGCCGCTATCGGGCAGGACGCGGGCGAAGTCGCGGCTGCCGGCAGGCTCGGCGTTGCGATCGCGGAGGACTACGCGCCGGTGGCGAAGCCGGACACCGTAACTCTCGATTTCACCAACGCAGCCGCGTCGCTCGAGCACCTGGAAATCGCTGCGAAAAACGGCGCCGCGATCGTAATCGGCTCGACCGGCTTCACGCCCGAGATGGAAGCGCGGGCGCGCGACCTTGCGGTTCGCACCCGCACCGTAATCGCCCCGAACATGAGCGTCGGCGTCAACGTTCTCACCAAAGTCGTCGCCGAAGTGGCCGCGATCCTGAAGGATTTCGACGCCGAAGTGCTCGAAATACACCATCGCACCAAGCTCGACGC
>JAKAVC010000036.1 GCA_021817345.1 Deltaproteobacteria bacterium
AAGATGTCGCGCGGCGCCATCAGGCGGACCTCATCTGGAGACCGATCCTGGTCGGCGGCGTTTTCAACGCGGTCAATCCCTCCGTTTACGAATCGCGCACCAATCCGGTCAAGCCCAAGGCGCGCTACTACGGCAAGGACCTGCAGGACTGGGCCGCCTTTTACGGAATAAAAATCGGCAACCCCACGGTGTTCCCGGTCAACTCGGTAAAGGCGATGCGCGGCGCGTTCGTCGCGCTCGAGCACGGGAAAATCTCCGAGTACTCGCGGCGCGTGTTCGAGAGCTACTGGGGCGACGATCGCGATATCAGCCGCGACGACGTGATGCGCGACATCGTGCGCGCCACCGGCCTTGACGAAGGCGAGTTCTTCGAGAAGATCAATTCACCCGAGTACAAGGCGAGGCTTCGCGCCAACACCGAGGAACTGATCGAGCGCGGCGGATTCGGCTCGCCGACGATCTTCGTGAACGGCGCGATGTTTTTCGGCAACGACCGCCTGGCGCTGGTCGAGTGGGAACTCTCGAAGTGAGGCGTTTTGCCATTGGCCGGGAACGATCGAAGCCGGGAACCGCAGACCGTCCGCGCCTTTATCGCGCTCAGGGTTGACGACGCGGTCGAGAACGCGGTTGCGGCGCTCGTCGACGAACTCAAGGCCGCGGGCGGCGAGGGCGTCCGATGGGTCAGGCGCGGCAATCTTCATCTGACGCTCAAGTTCCTCGGTCCGGCGGTTCCGCTCGGGAAGATCGAGCCGCTCAAGACGATGCTGCAGCGGGTCGCCGCCGAGAGCGCGCCGTTCGAGCTGAGGGTCCGCGGCGTGGGAGGCTTCCCGACCCTTGAGCATCCGCGCGTCATCTGGGTCGGACTCGAAGGCGAAGGGCTTGGACAACTGGCGCGCCGCGTCGAGGAGGCGGCGGTGCGATGCGGTTTCGAGCCGGAAAGGCGCGCCTTTACGGGGCATCTTACGATAGGCCGCGTCACTTCGCATCGTGGCTTCGAGAAAACCCGCCGCGCGCTGTCCGCGCTCTCGGAGCGCGACTTCGGCCGCTCGCGGATCGGGGCGATGACGCTTTATCGGAGCACGTTTGCGCCGCAGGGCTCGGTTTACGAGCCGCTTGCGCGCTACGAGCTGCGCGGCGCCGGATAGCCGTGCCCCGTGTTCAAACGCCGCGGTAGCGCGCTTCGCGCTGTTTTGTGGCAAGATTCGCATGAGGCGGACTTTCAAGCGGGGACCCGATGGCGCAGGAGATCAAGAACAAGGCATTGGACCTGGCGCTGAGCCAGATCGAAAAACAGTTCGGCAAGGGCTCGATCATGAAGCTCGGCGAGCAGGCCGTCGCCGACGTGTCGGTGATCCCGACCGGCTCGCTCGGACTCGATATCGCGCTCGGTGTGGGCGGATTGCCGCGCGGACGCGTGGTCGAGATCTACGGCCCCGAATCGTCGGGCAAGACCACGCTTGCGCTCGAATGTATCGCCGAGGCGCAGAAGGCGGGCGGGATCGGCGCGTTTATCGACGCGGAGCACGCGCTCGACGCCAGCTACGCGCGCAAGCTCGGCGTCAAGGTCGAGGACCTGCTCATCTCGCAGCCCGACAACGGCGAACAGGCGCTCGAGATTGCGGAAACCCTGGTCCAGTCCGGCGCGATCGACGTGCTGGTTATCGATTCGGTCGCCGCGCTGGTGCCGCGCGCCGAAATCGAGGGCGAGATGGGCGAGCCGCAGATGGGACTTCAGGCGCGGCTGATGTCGCAGGCGCTGCGCAAGCTCACCTCGATAATCGCACGCTCGCGCACCGTCGTCATCTTCATCAACCAGATCCGGATGAAGATCGGCGTGATGTTCGGCAATCCGGAAACCACCACCGGCGGCAACGCGCTCAAGTTCTACTCCTCGGTCAGAATCGATATCCGCCGTATCGGATCGATCAAATCCGGCACCGACGTGATCGGCTCGCGCACCCGCGCCAAGGTCGTGAAAAACAAGGTCGCGCCGCCCTTCAGGGAAGCCGAGTTCGACATTCTATACGGCTCGGGAATTTCCAAGGAGGGCGAGCTTATCGACCTCGGCTCGGAGCACGGCGTAATCGAGAAACTCGGCGCGTGGTACTCGTACCGCGAAGAGCGGATCGGCCAGGGACGCGAGAACGCGCGCGACTTTCTTATGGCGAATCCCGCCATCGCCGACGAAATCGAGGAAAAAGTCCGTGAGAAGCTCGGCGTCAAGGGCGTCGTCGTTCCGCCCGCCACGAGCGGCGAAGTCGGCGAGGACGGCGAGAAGAGCCCATCGAAGAAAAAGGGCTAGGCGCGCGACGCGCGCAAATCGGGCAAGGCGAAGAACCAGGGAGGTGCCAAACGATGGCTGAGCGTTATCTGACCGGTGGGGTGAAAGCCCATAGCACCGGGATTCACGGGCGCCACATCCTGAGCGCACGGCACAACCATCTAATCTTCGACGACACCGCCGGCCACGGCGGCCCCGGCGAGGCAATCAACGCGCTCGAGTTGTTCCTCGCCGGTATCACGGGATGCGCCACGATGATGGTGGAGCGGATCGCACGCGCCGAGAACGTCCCACTAAAGCACGTCCAAGTTTCGATGGACGCGACGATCGACACCGAGGCGAAGCATTCCGGGCCTCCCGTGCTCGCCAGCGCGCGGATGCGCTTTCGGATGACGGGCGTGCCCGAGGACAAGGCGCGCCAGATGCTCGAGGTGTACAAGCGTCGCTGACCCCTCTACGGTTCGGTCGCGGTCGCGACCCCCGACACCGTGGTTGAGCTGGAAGTGGTGCCCGGCTAGTTGCCGTTCCGAAGTTTCGTCGCATCATTCGGCGGCACCGCATCCCCTTGCGAAGTCTCGAAATTTTGGTCCGCGATGCGTTTCGCGTTCCGCAAACGGGTCAGTGATAATTTTCGGCTATCGCGAAAATCATTCTGCGAATGCCACTGGTGCGCGTCTCGAGATTTTTTGGGATTCAATAGAGGATCTTTGCGCAGAAAGGCCGGAGAATAGGGAGTTTATTGAAGAATTCCGGCTCAACTTAGCCCCTCGCTGGGGTTGGCACGGTTCTAGCTTGGCTGAAGGACCTAAGTGATTTCCGACCCGCCTGTCTAAACGGGAATTCGAAATCATGGAGGTACCAACGGTGAGGAGTTTCAGAGCTGCGGTGGTGACTGGGATCGTGGCGTTGGCCGTCGGCCAGGTCGATCCCGGGCGAGTTGCCCCCGTATCGATGACCGATTCGACCCGTTAATCGTTTCGCATCCTCAGTCGGAACAATCGAAGATGCGCCGGGCGGTGGCTATGCCGTCCGGCGCATTACTTTTCGATTACATCACGGCTTCCTCACACCGGCCGGCGATATTCAGCTACATCGTCCGCTTCTTCGACCGTCGAAGCGTCATCCGTCCCGCCCCGTTGAGGGCCCTCGCGCAAGCGGTCTTGCGCGCGTCGTGGGCCCCGCGGACAGGGCGAAGACGGCGCGACATGAGTAGGAAGGGGGCGCCCGGCTAGGCTACAATAACACGGCTTATGCGCTGGACGACCGCAAAGATACGTCAATCGTTTCTCGACTTTTTCCGGGAACGCGGCCACACGATCGTTCCCTCGGCTTCACTGGTTCCAAAGGGCGATCCGACCCTGCTTTTCACCAACGCCGGGATGGTCCCGTTCAAGGATTATTTCCTCGGTATCCGGACGCCGAGCGATCGCCGCGTTGCCGATTGTCAGAAGTGCCTGCGCATCTCGGGCAAGCATAACGACCTCGAAGCGGTCGGGCGCGACACCTACCATCACACGTTCTTCGAGATGCTCGGGAACTGGTCGTTTGGCGATTATTACAAGGAAGAAGCGATTCGCTGGCATTGGGACCTGATCACCAAGGTCTGGGAAATCGATCCGAAACTGCTCTGGGCGACAGTTCATAAGGACGACCGCGAAGCCGAGGATATCTGGCTCAAGATGGGCGTCCTGCCCAAGGAACGGATCCTGCGCTTCGGCGACAAGGACAATTTCTGGGAGATGGGCGAGACGGGGCCGTGCGGTCCCAACTCGGAAATCGATATCGACTGCGGCGCGAAGGCCTGCGACGGCAATGCTCATCGCGGGGTTGCGTGCGCGGTCAACGTGGACGGATGCTCGCGGTTCATCGAACTGGCCAACCTGGTCTTCATCCAGTACAACCGCGACGCGTCGGGCGCGCTGACGCCGCTTCCGATGAAGCACGTCGATACCGGCACGGGGCTCGAGCGGGTCGCGGCCGTGATGCAGACCTTCGAGACCGGCCGCCTGCTCGGCAATTACGATATCGACCTGTTCCAGACGATTATCCAAGCGATCGAAGAGCAGGTTGTTGTCGCGCGCCCAAGGGTGCACGGGGGTGCCACGCCAAACATGCCGGCTTACGGCCATCAGGCGTGGGCCGACATCTCGTACAGGGCTATCGCAGATCACGTGCGAGCGATCAGCTTTCTTGTTGCGGAGGGAGTCCTGCCCGGGAATAGCGACCGTGAATACGTTCTCCGACGTTTGATAAGGCGGGCCGCGAGGCACGGCAGATACCTGGGCCTAAGCCAACCGTTTCTAGCTGATGTCTGTTACGCGGTCCGAATAGCGATGGGAGACGCCTATCCGGAACTGGTAGAGCACTCTGGGCGAATCACGAAGGCAGTCACCGAGGAAGAGACCCGCTTCGGCGAGACGCTCGACCGCGGGCTGGAACTTATCGACCAGGAGCGCGCGCGCCTCAGGCAAAGCGGCGGCCGTACGCTGCCCGGCGAAGTCGCCTTCAAGCTCTACGACACTTACGGCTTCCCGCTCGACCTGACAGAGGACGTGCTTCGAAGCGACGGTATCGACGTTGACGTCGCCGAGTTCAACCGCCTGATGGACGAGCAGCGCGAGCGCGCCCGCGCCGACAGGCTACGACCTCGGCCCTTCGACATGGCTTTCTCCGCGAAGCAGGGCGCAAGCTCTCGCTTCATCGGATACGGATGTTATTCGGCTGAGTCCGAAATCGTAGCCATCGGCACAAGCTCGGAGAGCGGGAGGGACGAGATCGTTCAGATCGCCACGGCCGAGACGCCTTTTTACCCAGAGGGCGGGGGACAAGTAGGTGACTGTGGCGTAATTGAGGCCGAGACTGGTGCAGTATTCGAGGTGGTGGACACGCGCAAGCGCGACGGGCTGATAATCCACATTGGCCACCTGCTCTACCCCGGGCGCGGCGAGCGCCTTGAGTTCGCGCCCGGGCGGCGCGTCACGCTCAAGGTCGATCGCGTGCGGCGCAACGCCGCAATGCTGAATCATTCGGCAACGCACATCCTGCATTACGCGCTTCGCGATCTGCTCGGCTCCGGAGTGCATCAGGCGGGCTCTCTGGTCGCACCCGATCGGCTGCGCTTCGATTTCGCCCATCAGGGACCGGTCGGCGCGGGCGACCTCGAAACGATCGAGGAGGAAATCAACGCGCGCATCCGCGAGAACGCCGAGGTGCAAACCGAGGAAATGGCCTATGACGAGGCTCTCAAGGCGGGTGCGCTGGCTTTCTTCGGCGACAAGTACGGCGACCGCGTGCGCGTGGTCCGGATGGGCGATTTCTCGGTCGAACTGTGCGGCGGCACGCACGTCGCTCGCACCGGCGATGTCGGCTTCTTCAAACTCGAGTCCGAATCGGGCGTCGCGGCTGGCGTGCGCCGAATCGAGGCCGTAACCGGACAGGGTGCGCTCGAAGCTATCCGCCGGCGCGAGAAGGTCCTCGAGGAAATGGCAAGCCATCTGGGCGCCCGCGACGCGCAGGCCCTGGAGCGGCTCGAAAAGCTGCTTGCCCGTGAAAAGGAACTGGAAAAGAAGCTTCGCGCACTCGAACAGAAGCTCGCTTCGGGCGCTGGAGGCACGGGCGCGGAGGAAAACCTCCGCGAAGTCGGCGGTATCACACTCGTCACCCGCAAAGTCGAAGGCGTCGAGGCGCGCGCGCTGCGCGAAGTCGCCGATCGGCTGCGCCAGAAACATCGTTCGTGCGTGGTCGCGCTCGGCTCGGTGCTCGGCAACGACAAGGTCGCGCTGCTGGTCGCGGTCACTCCCGACCTGACCGCGCGCATCAAAGCGGGAGATATTATCAAGCAAATCGCGCCGATCATCGGCGGCTCCGGCGGCGGACGCCCGGATTTCGCGCAGGCCGGCGGAAAAGACCCCTCGAAGCTCGACGAGGCGCTGGAACGGGTCGCCGCCGCGCTCGGATAAAGCCGAAAGGCTCTTTCGGCTGACAACCGCCGCTGGGATGATTACGTTTTGGTTAGCCTGATGGTCACCTTGGGTTGCGTCACGAAACCAGCGCGATTCGGCTTTAAAAGAGAGGCTGAAAAGGGTTAGGATCTGACCGGCTCCGCGGAGGCGCTTTCAACAACATTTAGAGCGAGGTCCAGGAAGAGTATTTCTCAGTTAGCGACCGAAGATTTTCTCGAACTGCATTTCGACGACCATCGTCTGTTCACCGACCTGCTCGGCCAGCATGACGCCCATGTGCGCACGATCGAGCAGGCCCTCGGAGTGCGAATCGCAGTCACCGGAACGTCGATTCGTATCAGCGGAGGCGACGCGGAACAGGCACTCGCGGGAAAGCTGCTCGGCGAACTGTACGAACTGCTCAAGCACGGTTACTCGATCTACGCGAGCGACGTCGAGTACGGCATCCGTATCCTGCGCGGCGATCGCAACGCCGAACTCAAGGACATCTTCCTCGACACGGTTTACGTGTCGGCGCACAAGCGCGTAATCGCCCCCAAGAGCATCCATCAGAAGCTCTATATCGACGCGATCCGCAACCACGACATCGTTTTCGGCATCGGTCCCGCCGGCACCGGAAAGACTTACCTCGCGATGGCGATGGCGCTCGCGGCGCTGATGAAGAACCAGGTGACGCGGATGGTGCTGTGCCGGCCCGCCGTCGAAGCCGGTGAAAAACTCGGTTTCCTGCCCGGCGACCTTGCGGAAAAGGTCAATCCGTACCTGCGACCGCTCTACGACGCGCTTCACGACATGGTTGATTACGACCGGGCGCGCCGGATGCTCGAGCGCGGCACGATCGAGGTTGCGCCGCTCGCCTTCATGCGCGGCCGCACGCTCAACGATTCGTTCATCATCCTGGACGAGGCCCAGAACACCACCACCGAGCAGATGAAGATGTTCCTGACCCGGCTTGGCTACAACTCCAAGGCGGTCATCACCGGCGATATCACGCAGATTGACCTGCCGAGCGGCAAGCTCTCGGGCCTCAAGGAAGCGCGCACCGTGCTCGCCAACACGCCCGGAATCAAGTTCGTCTATTTCGACGAGCACGACGTCGTGCGCCATCGCCTGGTGCAGGCCGTGATTGCGGCCTACGAGGCCTTCGACAACGTCGGCGCCACGACCTCGGACGACGCGGCGGCCTCCGGCAACGGTTCTGAAAAGGCCTGACCTCCCTTGAGCGTCGCGTTTCGATGCGGCATGGCGCGCGGACGCGGCTTCGCGCGGGCGCTTAAGCGCGACGCGGCCTCATTGCTCGAACAAACCGGACTCTCGGACCGCGAACTCTCGCTCTCTCTCGTTTCCGACGAGGCGATCCGCAAACTAAATCGCGATTTCCGAGGCAAGGACGCTCCAACCGACGTCCTCTCCTTTTCTCAGGTCGAGGAACGCGGCAAGGCGCCGCCCGATCCCTACGCGGTGCCGAATCAACCCGGGATGCCGCTCGGAGACGTCGTGATATCGGTCGATACCGCGCTCCGGCAGGCGCGAGAGCTTGGCGTTTCCCCGGAGGCGCGGCTCAGGACGCTTCTGATCCATGGCTTTCTCCATCTGCTCGGCCATGACCATGAGCGCTCGGTAGCCGAAGCGCGCAGGATGTTCGCACGCGAGCGCAGGCTCGCGGCCCGGCTGGGGAGCGCCAAATCCCCCCCGCAGCCGGCGCGAACGCCGCGCGCGGATACCGCGAAACGCGCCAGGCGGGCGAAAGCGCGATGAAACGGGCCGCGGCGCAAATCCTTCCGTCAGCGCCGACGCTTACCCATTTTACACGCGCGTCGGCCCGGGCAAGCGCACTCGACAACCTGCTCACGATCCTCGCCGAAGGAAGAATCCGCGGCGCGACCCGGATGGTTCGCGGCGGGCGAAAGGCGGTATGCCTGTTCGACGCCGAGCCGGCCGAACTTGCCGCGCTGCTTTCGCGGCGCAATCGCCGCCGTTATCAGCCGTTCGGGATCGCGATAGATAAACGCTATGCTTTTGGTAAAGGAGCGCGACCGGTAATCTACATGCCGTTTCGCGAGGCCGAGGCTATCCTTAAGCCCGAAGAGATTTGGCGCGTGGTGAGTATCGAGTTGGACCGGACACCGCCGGTTGACTGGACTTTCGAGCGGGAATGGCGATTGCTGGGCGATCTGCCGCTGGTGCCGGAGTTGTCAGTCGCGCTGGTCGAGACATGGCGCGACGCGGAAGAGATTTTCAGCCATTTTTCCGGGCGTCCGCCCTGCGCCGGGGTGCTCCCGCTCAGCGAGATTTTCGATAAGCCGTGAAACTGTCATCGAACACGATTACACGCGCCGCGCTGGTCGGAGCGAGCGGGCTTGCGCTCGCGCTCGCGTTTCCGAAGTTCAACGTCAACCTGCTCGCGTGGGTAGCCTTCGTGCCGCTGTTCCATGCGGTCGAAGGCGAGCCGCTCAAGCGGGTCTTCGGATGGGCCTGGCTGCAGGGATTGGTCTGCTACGTCTTCTCGCTCTACTGGATCGAAATAACGCTGCATCACTTTGCCGGCGTCCATCAGGCAATCGCGACGCTGCCGATGCTCCTGCTTGCGGGGGTTATGGCGCTGTATGCGGCGGTCGCAATCTGGGCCGCGGAGTTCATCTCGCGCAAGCGGCGGATTTCGCTGGTGATAACCGCGCCTGTCGCATGGGCCGCGGTCGAATGGATTCGCAGCTTCTTCCCGATCGGGTTTCCCTGGAACCTGCTCGGCGAGAGCGCCTACCGGATGCTCGATCTGGTCCAGTTCGCCGAGTTCACCGGCACCTACGGAGTCTCGGCGCTGATAATGCTCTTCAACGTCGTGCTGTTCGTGGTGGTGTTCCGGCGCGAGACGCGCAGGGTCCAGATGCTCGCGCTGAGCGTGCTGACGGTCCTGATGGTCGCGGCGGAGGGCTTCGGTATCTGGCGGGTCCATCAGATGGACAAGGCGCCGGCCAATGGCAGCTTGCGGATCGCAATGGTCCAGGGCGACATCCCGCAGTCGATAAAATGGAACCCGAACTACCTGACCGAGAGCGTCAAGGTCTATTTCGACCAGACCGCACTCGCGGCGCGCCAGGGGGTTGACCTGGTCGTATGGCCCGAGGCGGCCGCCGCGTTCCTGTTCCAGCCGCATGACGAGTATCCGGCCGAGTTCGCGGGCGACGCCGCCTACCGCAAGGCGCTGCTCGAACTTGCGCACAATATGGACGTGCCGATCCTGTTCGGCGCGCCTGCGCTGGGAACCGAAAACGGCGAGCTGGGCTTTTACAACCGCGCCTACCTGGTCTCCGCACAGGGCAAGGTGGCCGGCTATTACGACAAAATCCAACTGGTCCCGTTTGGCGAGTACGTTCCGCTCAAAAGCGTGCTCGGGTTTTTCGTCAACCGCGTCGTCCACGGGTTCGGCGACATGTTCCCGGGCAGGACGCAGACCATCTTTCAGGTCAAAGGCGCAAAGCTCGGCGTGCTCATCTGCTACGAAAGCTTATTCCCGAACCTGACCCGGCTCGCGGTCAAAAAAGGCGCCGACATCCTGCTCAATATCACCAACGACGCCTGGTACGGACGCAGCTCCGCCCCGTATCAGTTGCTCGCGATGGCCGCGATGAGGGCGATCGAAACCAAGGTGCCGATAGTACGGGTCGCGAACACCGGGATCAGCGCCGTAATCCTGCCCACGGGGAAAATCACCGCGCCGACTCCGCTGTTCAAGCGCGGCACCGAGATAGAAGACGTCAAATGGCGCCCCGAGCGCACGGTTTACACCCTGGTCGGCGACGCATTTGCCGAAATCTGCTTCGTCCTCATGATGGCGGGGCTGATTCTCGCCTTCATGTGGCCGCGAAAGTTGAAGCCGCTCGAAGCCAGAGTCGAGGAAATCCTTTCCCGAAACGGCAAAACCGGAAAGCGCGCGGCGGTTAATTGACCGCGCCGCTTCTGTCACAATGCTTAATTAGCGCGACGGATTTAGCCGAGGTACTTTTCAATGCTCAGTGAACTGCGCGAGAGATTGAACGATTTCGAGGCCCGCGCCGACAATCTCGGGAGGCGTCTTTGACGTCGCCAAACTGACCGCCCGCCAAAAGGAACTTTCCGAACAGTCTTCCAAGCCCGACTTCTGGGATCGGCCCGAGGCGGCGCAGGCCGTCCTCAAGGAGCAGGACCAGCTCCGCGAGCAACTGGAAGCGCACAAGCGCCTGCGCGAGAAACTCGAAGAAGCGCGCGTCTTCCTCGAGATGGCTGAGGAAGAAAACGCAGACGACTCCGAGGCCGCGCGCGAAGCCGAAACCGCGCTCGAAGCCGCGCGCGGCGAACTCGAAAAACAGGAACTGCGCCTGATGCTCGGCGGCGAGTACGACCGCCTCGGCGCAATCGTGTCAATTCATCCGGGCGCGGGCGGCCTCGAAGCGCAGGATTGGGCCGAGATGCTGCTTCGGATGTACCTGCGATGGGCCGAACGCCACGGCTACAAGGTTGACGTTGCGGACTTGCAGCCCGGCGAGGGAGGCGGAATCAAAAGCGCAACCTTCACCGTCGAAGGCGAATACGCCTACGGCTATCTTCGCGCCGAGGCCGGCATCCATCGCCTCGTGCGCATCTCACCCTACGACGCCAACGCGCGGCGCCATACCTCGTTCGCCTCGGTCTTCGTATTCCCCGCGATCGATGAAAAGATCGAGGTCGTGATCAATCCGGCGGATCTCAAGGTCGATACTTTTCGCGCAAGCGGCGCGGGCGGCCAGCACGTCAACAAGACCGATTCAGCCGTGCGCATGACGCATATCCCCACGGGAATCGTCGTGAGCTGCCAGAACGAGCGCTCGCAGCATAAGAACCGCGCGATGGCGCTCAAGATCCTGAAGGCGCGCCTGTTCGAACTCGAGGAACGCAAGAAGCGCGAACAGTTCGAACAGTTCAGCAAGGAGAAAAAGGAGATCGCCTGGGGCAGCCAGATCCGCTCCTACGTGCTCCAGCCTTATCGGATGGTCAAAGACCATCGCACCGGCGTCGAGATCGGAAATACCGACGCCGTGCTCGACGGCGCAATCGATCCGTTTATCGAGGCCTACCTGATGGGCGTGCGCAAGGGCGAAGCGGCCGCGATGCCGGCCTGAGCGGCGTGCTCGCGGCGCGGCTCAGTTTCCACCTTGCGTTCGCCGTAGCGCGCGCGCAAAGTCGAAGGCGCAAAGCGGCATGCGCGAGACCGCATGCCTCCCAACACAAACTCGGAGTCGCCTGATGATAGACGTTTACTTCTGGATCACGCCAAACGGATACAAAGTCACGATCATGCTCGAGGAAGTCGGTCTCGCCTACAACACGATTCCAGTCAATATCGGCAAAGGCGATCAGTTCAAACCCGAATTCCTGAAGATAAGTCCCAACAACAAGATTCCCACGATGATCGATCATGACGGGCCCGGCGGCAAGCCGCTTGCCATTTTCGAGTCGGGCGCCATCCTGCTCTACCTGGCCGAAAAGACCGGCAAGCTGATGCCCTCCGACACGCGCGGCAAGTACGACGTTATCCAGTGGCTGATGTTCCAGATGGCGAGCGTCGGCCCGATGCTCGGCCAGGCGCATCATTTCCGCCGCTACGCTCCTGAAAAAATCCAGTACGCGATAGATCGCTACACCAACGAAGCGCGCCGCATCTACAACGTGATCGACAAGCGGCTTGCCGAGGCCGAGTATCTTGCCGGCGACTATTCGATAGCCGATATCGCGACCTTTCCGTGGATCCTGCCGCAATGGCAGGGACAGACGTTCGAGGATTTCCCGAATCTCAAACGATGGCACGAGGCGATAGGCGCGCGGCCCGCAGTCCAGCGCGGAACGGCCGTGATGCGCGACGTGGTCGAGGAGATGCGCAAGCGCCAGCAACAACAGCCGGACAAGGAATCGTGGAACAACCTTTTCGGAAACCGCCAGTACGAAAAGCGCTGACCATCCGCATCTGAAACCAGGAAAGGGATGGTGTACTTCCCGCTGCCGACCCCGTGACCGCAATCGTCTGTGATACGAGGAAAACCGGCGAAGCCGCGGCTTTGCCGGTTTTCTTTTGCGCTCACGGCCGTCCGCGCCCGGCGTCAAGCAGCTTCAGAAGCGCATGAACCGTCTCGGTGGCGGGCACGTCGATTCCATGCCGGCGCGCGGCCCGTATCACAGCGCCGCAGATCGCGTCGTATTCGAGGCGCTTTCCGCGCTCGACGTCCTGCAGCGTTGACGGTTTGATCGCGTTCACGTTGGGATGCCTGCCGATTTGCTCGAGATGGCGGTCGGCGTCCCGCTCGCTCATCTTCGCACCCTCGGCGCGTCCGACGGCGATCACTTCAAGCATCAGGCGGCGCATCAGGGCGCGCCCGTCGGGATCGCCAAGCGACTCGCCGACGGTGCATCGTGCAAGCGCCGAGACCGGGTTCGTCCCGTTGTTGCCCATCAGCTTGTACCACCGAATCGTCTTGAGGTCGCGCGTCAGTTCGCCGAGCACGCCGGCACGCCGGAACATCTCGGCGAATTTCAGCGCGCGCGGCGATTCGCTGCCGTCGAGTTCGCCGAATTCGATAATCCCGGCGGCGGTGTGCACGAGCTTGCCCGGCGCGGCCATCTCCGCCCCGACCCGAGCGTTCCCGCCCATCACGGCGCTTCGCGGAAACACCGACGCGAGCGCGTCTTCATTCTCGACCCCGTTCTGAAGCGTCATGACGACGCCCTCGGGCGCAAGGCATCCCGCGAGCGCGCGCGCGGCGGGTATCGTGTCGTAGGATTTTACGCAGAAAAGAACGAGATCGTAGGGAGCGAATTCGCCGGGCCGATCGGTCGCTCGCACCGCGAGCCTCACGTCACCCTTGAAACTCTTCAGTTCGAGCCCCCGCTCGCGAAGCGCCGCGAGATTTTCGCCGCGCGCGCAGAAATAGACGTCCTCGCCGGCCTGCAGGAGCCGCGCGCCGAAGTACGCTCCGACCGCGCCCGCCCCCATCACGAGAATCTTCATCGCGCACCCTCCGGATTTGGAGGAAGTTTAGCACGCGAACCGATCAGCGCGCGTAACGCGCTCGGCTCGGGGAACCGAGACGGAACGAATCGGCCTCAGCCGTTTCGCTTGAGCGCCGCGCTCCAGAGCTTCGCCACCTGCTCGCGCAACTCTTCGACGGTGCCGTCGTTCTCGATAACCAGCGTCGCGTAACGGCGGCGCTCCTCGTCGGAAAGCTGCGCCCTGATTCGCGCCTCGGTCTGCTCGGGCTTCATCCCGCGGTCGCGCTCGATCCGCTCGATCACCCGCTCACGCGAGGCGGTGACGAGCCATATCTCGTCGAACAGCGGCTGCCAGTTGGCCTCGATCAGGATTGCCGCTTCGATAACGATGGGCTTGCGCTCGCCCCGTTCGCGCATCTCGCGCACCATCTCGCCCATCCGCTGGAACATCTTCGGATGCACGATTGAGTTGAGGCGTTTGAGCGCCGCCGGCTCGGCAAAGACGATAGGGCCGAGCTTTTTGCGATCGATCGTGCCGTCGGGCGCAAGGATTTCCCTGCCGAAGGCCGCGACGACCTCGTTATAGGCCGGTGCGCCGGGCGCATAGATCGAATGGCCCACCTTGTCGGCGTCGAGCACGGGCGCGCCCATTTCCGCAAGCATTTTTGCCACCGTGCTCTTGCCGGAGCCGATTCCGCCAGTAAGTCCGATTGTCAGCATCACGAGTTATCCGAGAGTAGTGCGCGCGACCCCCGCGGCTCAAGTGGCCAGCCGCAGGAACGATTCGACACGTGCAATCGCACCGTCCGCCGCGCCACGGCGCGTGGCCCGAGCGCCCGCGGCGCGCTTGACTCCGCTCGGCCCGAGCCGGGAGAATCCGCTTTGAGAATGAGTCTCGGCGAGGGCCCGCGCGCGCATGACGTCCTTTGAAAAACGCGGCCTCCTCGAAGCGCTGCATCCGCGGGCCTGGGTTTCCAGGGAAGCTCTCGAAAGCGAATCGAAACATTCGCCGAGGGCTTTCCTGCTGCGCGGATGGCTTCTGTTCGACGGCGCGTTCGAGGGGTTCATTCGCAACAACGACCTGCTTCGCGCGGCGGCGCTTACCTATACCGTCGCGCTCTCGATCGTGCCGATCCTCGCGCTCGCCTTTTCCGCGGTAAAGGCCCTGGGTTATTCGGCCCGGCTGACGCCGTTAATCGAGCGGTATGTCGCGCTCGGCTCGCGGGAAACCGCGGAGCATCTGATGGGTTACGTCGGCAACGTCAACGCGGCGGCGCTCGGCTCGGTGGGCGGCGCGTTCCTGCTCGTGACCGTGATCTCGACGATGAGCAACGTCGAGCAGGCATTGAACGTCATCTTCCAGGTGCCGCGCAGCCGCGGCTATTTCAGACAGTTCGCCGACTACCTGAGCGTGCTGGTCACCGTGCCGCTGCTGATGGTCGCGGGGCTCGCGGTCACCACGATGCGCTCGGTGCAGGTCGAACGGATGCCGGTGCTTGGAACGCTCACGCCGTACCTGTTCGCCTGGGGCGGGCTCTTTTTCCTGTTCGTGTTTTTCCCTTACACAAAGGTGCGTTACGGCGCCGCGGCGTTCGGATCGCTGATTACGGCGATTCTGTTCCAGATCGCGCAGTGGGGATATGTGCATTTCCAGGTCGGCGCGGCGAAGTACCACGCCATCTACGGCGCGCTCGCGTCGGTGCCGATATTTCTTGTCTGGGTTTACATTGCGTGGTCAATCGTGCTGTTCGGCGCGGAACTGACCGCGGCGGCCGACCGCGGGCCGGCGAGTTTTCTGATGCGCCGCGGGGCGCCGCTTCCTCCCCAGGAGACCGCGCTCTACACGATGGTGCGGCTGGCTGAATACCAGGCGGACGGCGGCAAACCGCACAGCGTCGAAAGCCTTGCACGGGAACTTGGCACCGATTCCGAATCGATAGAGCCGATCGTAAAACGCTTTGTGGACGCGGGCCTCGTTGTCGAGGCAGGTCCGGAAGGTCCGCCCCGCACGCGACGTATCGTTCTTTGCCGCGCAGCCGACAGGATCGGGCTTGACCGGATTGTCGAATGCGCCGCACCCGCCGAAAGCGCAAGCTGCCCCGACCCGCAAATCCGCAAGGTGCTCGACCTAGCGCGGGACTCCGAGCGGGCCGTGCTTTCCAAAATGACGCTCAAAGACCTGCTGCGGGCGCGCGGAAAATAAAACCCCAGCGCGGAAAGACGCTGTATCCGCAATGGTTCGCGCGGGTTTTCAACGCGCCCCGGCTCGCCTATGATTTCCGCGCGGCACAACTCTCATGGGTAGAATCGAACCAAGCGACGGCTACGTCACCGCAAACGGCATCCGCCTTCATTATCTCGACTGGGGCGGCAGCGGCTCACCGATCGTCATCCTTCATGCGACCGGATTCCTCGGCCGCATCTACGCCCCGATCGCCGAGGCGCTGACCGCGATCGGCCAGGTCTATAGTTACGACCAGCGCGGCCACGGCGACAGCGGACGCGCACCTGACGCTCGCTACGACTGGACGCGCACGATGGAGGATCTCGCGGGTTTCATCGCGGCGATGGGCCTCGGAGCGGTGCGCGGATTCGGGCATTCGGCGGGCGCGACCGCGATCGGCTCGCTCGCGTGCGAACGGCCCGATCTTATCTCACGGGCGGTGCTGGCCGAGCCGGTCGTGTTCGAATCCGCAAACGCTCCCGAACTCGGATGGCGCAATCCGTTCATCGAGCGCACGCTCAAGCGAAAGCGCGTATTCGACAGCGTCGACGCGATGTTCCGGAACTTCGAGAACAAACCGCCGTACAATACCTGGCGCAAGGACATGCTGCGCGATTACTGCGAGTACGGCACGCGGCCTCTTGCCGACGGCCGGCGCGAGCTCAAATGCGCACCGGAAATCGAAGCGCGTTTCTATGAAACCTCGCGCGACTTCGACGGCCTCGGCCGGATTCTGCGCGCCCCTTCGCCGCTGCTGATACTGTTCGGTGAGCGGAGCGATTCGCTCGGACTCTCGCTATCGGACAAGATAGCCGCGCGGCTCGCGAACGGCCGCGTCATCAACGTGGCGGACACCGGCCATTTCATGCCGATGGAGAAACCCGAGGAAGTCGCGCGGCTCGCGGTCGATTTTTTGCGCGAGCAATAGGCTGTTGCGAATCGGCCGCGTCCGCCCGACGCGGCACTCAGCGATTTTCGGCCGCGCCTAATATCTCCCGCGCTTCGTCAGTGTAGAGGCCCTCGCGCGCATAGAGGACAAGGGGCGGCTCAACCTCGACACCGATACCGCCGCCCTTTCGCGCCTCGACCAGTATCGCGCTTGCGGCACGGTCCGCACGGGGATGGACGAAGCGGATGCGCTTGGGCTCGATCCTGCGCGCGCGCATCGCGGCCAGCAGCTCAGCGCTTCGCTCCGCGAGAAAAACGAACCCGACGGTCCCGCGATGGCGCGCGTAACGCGCCGCCGCCGCAACAAAGTCTTCCAGCGTGCCCTCGGCCTCCGAGCGTGCGACGCGCCGCGCGGGAATCGGGCTCTCGCGCCCCGATGCGACCGCACGGTAGGGAGGATTGGCGATCACCAAATCGAAGCTGTTCGCGGCGAGCCCGTGAATCCGGCGCTCGCGCAAATCAGCCACGACAGTTCGCATCGAGTCGATCCCGTTCAGTTCGGCGCTCCGGCGCGCCATCGCGACCAGGGCCGCATCCTTTTCGAGCGCGACGACCTCGCGCACGCCGTAAAGCGCCGCCACCAGCATCGAGACCACCCCCGACCCCGCGCCCAGCTCGAGCACCCGCTCGCGCGGACGCGGACGCACGAAGCGGGCAAGAAGCAGCGCGTCAACGGAAAACCGATAGCCCTTGCGCGGCTGGATAACGCGGATTCGGCCGCCTAGGATGGAATCACAGGTCTCGTTCGTTTCGATGGTCGTCATGGATTCGGCTCAAAAAGGAGAACGCTACGCGCGCCTCTTTCGCAAGGCAGGAGCGTATCTCGGCAAGGGTGAGAGAGCGCGCGCCGTCGAGGTGCTGAGGGAGGGCGCGGAGCTGGCCCGAAGCCTCGGCGACGAGCGGATGGCCCGGCGCTTCGAAGACGAGATGAGCCGCGCCGGCGCGAAGCCGCCAGACGACGCTGAATAGCCCCTTCTCATATAGTCAGTTCCCCACCTTGACGAATCCAGGTTCGTACTTACTTTGTGTCGTGGAAATATAGAGCTGCCAACAGATGTCATCTGTTCAAGCGCGGCCCTTCGATTGCATAAAACAGACCCTGCCAAAGGAGGGATTGCCATGATGGAAGTGCAACTGCTCAACACCGGAACCGACGGATGGTTCTCGCGCCCGCTGGTGGAGTTGTGGAAGGAATTTTCGCGCGATTTCGACCGGCCCGTCGAACAGCATATTGTGCCTAAGGCCGACGTCGTCGAGGAAGCTGATGCGTATCACCTCTATTTCGACATGCCGGGCCTCAAGGGCGAATCGGTGCAGGCGCGAATCGAGGACGGTCAGCTCATAGTCGAGGCCGAGCGCCGGCGTCCGGAATTGGCAAAGGATGCCCAGATTCACGTGGCGGAATGCTCTTACGGAATGATTCGCCGCGCGATGACGATTCCCGAGGACGCCAGCCAGGACGGCATCAAGGCTTCCTACAAGGACGGCGTGCTGGAGATCACGATGCCCAAGAAGCCCGAGAGCCGGCCGTTCAAAATCAAGGTGACGAGCGAAGAGTGACAATCCGCAGCGCTCGACACTCGGCTCCGCGAGCGCAAACCCCATCCAACGCCCGCATCATAAAGTCGCCATGGCCGCGTGATGCGGGCGTTGGTTTGTTCTAAAGTGAAACCAGGCGAAGACCTCGGGCGCACGGAGGACATCCATCCTATGGCCGATACAATCGTTCTCATTGTCGTGGTGCTCCTGATCGGCTACGCGATCGTCACCTACAATTCGCTGGTCAGCGTGCGCAACCAGGTCGATAACGCGTGGCGTCAGATTGACGTCCAGTTGAAACGCCGCCACGACCTCATCCCGAACCTCGTGGAAGCCGTCAAGGGCTACATGCAGTTCGAGCGCGACACCCTGACCCAGGTCGTCGAGGCGCGGGCCAGGGCAGTGAGCGCGCCGGACCAGACGTCGCGCATCCAGGCGGAAAACCAGCTTACCGCCGGGCTCGGCAAACTGCTCGCGGTGATGGAAAACTATCCGCAGCTTCGCTCCGACGAGAACGTGCTTCGCCTGCAGGAGGAGCTGACCACGACCGAGAACCAGATCGCGTTCGCGCGCCAAGCCTACAACGACGCCGTGCTGACGCTCAACACGCGGGTCCAGAAATTCCCGTCGAACATTATCGCGCACAACTTCGGCTTCAAGGAGGCCGAATACTTCAAGGTCGCGCCCGAAGACCAGGCGGTGCCGAAGGTCGATCTCTCGCTCGGAACGCCGCACGCCTGACGGTCCGAGCGGCCGTGTCGTCGATGGACTTTCGCGTCCTTCAGGCCCAGAACCGCCGCCGGACCGCGGCCCTCGTCGCGGTTTTCATAGTCGTGTTCGGCGCGCTCGGGTTCGGACTGGATTTTCTCGCCGGCGACCTCGCGATCGTCAACGGCAGGCTCGTCGGCTTTCCGCTGCTCACGATCGCGGCGCTCATCTTCGCCGGATTTCAGTCGTTGCTTTCCTTTTACGGCGGGACCTCGCTCATCCTGCTGTCGGTCCATGCGCGCGAGCTTACGCCCGATACGCCGAAGCATCAGATGGTGCTCGACGTGGTGCGCGAGATGGCGATTGCGTCGCGGATGCCCGTGCCGAAGGCGTACATCATGGACGACCCCGCGCCCAACGCGTTCGCGACCGGGCGCGACCCGGACCATTCCGTCGTATGCGTGACGAGCGGACTGGTCGAGCAGATGGATCGCGAGGAGCTTCAGGGCGTGCTCGGCCACGAGATGGCGCACATCCGCGACTACGATATCCGCACCATGATGATGATCGCGATCCTGGTCGGCGGCATCGCGATGCTTTCGGATTTCGTGTTCCGATGGATGTTCTTCGGCGGATGGGGCGGCACGCGCATAAGCCGCGACAGCGGCGATTCAAACAACGACTCGGGCGCGATAATGGCCGTTCTCGTGATCCTGCTCGCGATCCTGGCGCCGCTCTTCGCGCAGATAATCGCGATGGCGGTGTCGCGCGAGCGCGAGTATCTCGCGGACGCGTCCTCGGTCGAGTTCACGCGAAATCCCCGCGCCCTGCTCCGCGCGCTGGAGCATATCGCGCAAATCGAATCGCCGCTCAAGCAGGGCACGCGCGGCACCGCGCACCTGTTCATCGTAAGCCCGCTCTCGCGCGACTCCGACGACAGGGAAGGCTTCTTCGACAATCTGTTTTCGACGCATCCGCCGCTGAAGAGCCGGATCGCGCGGCTGCGCGCGATGGCGGGCGCGTCCGCGGCGCCGTCGTCCGCGCCAGCGCAACCGTAATTGCATGCGCCGACTCGTTTTCACTTTCCCGACTTGAGCCGCTAAGCTTCGCTCATGGACGAAGCCGCTTCACTCGACTCGCTTTTCGGAACAATTGTCGAGCGAGTCGCGGCGATCGACGGAATCGCGGCTATTGTGCTTGGCGGTTCGCGCGCAAAGGGAACCGCGCGTCCCGACTCGGACGTCGATATCGGAATCTATTACGAAGCCAATCGTCCGTTCGCTGTCGCGGCGCTCGATAGCGCGGCGCGCAAACTCGACGACCGCCATCGCCCAGGCCTGATGACGGAATTCGGTGAATGGGGCCCGGGCGTGAACGGCGGGGGGTGGCTCGTGATCGGCGGTCGTCATGTCGATTTTTTGTACCGCGACTTGGACCGCGTCGAGGAAGTTGTGCGCAACTGCATTCAGGGCCGCGTCGAAGGTCTTTATCAGTTGGGCCATCCGATGGGCTTCCAGAGCCAGATTTATGCTGGCGAGATCCAGTGCTGCCGTCCGCTTTACGATCCGCAGAGCAAGGTTGCGCGCCTGAAGAAGATGGTCGACGAGTACCCGCCCGCGCTTCGCCGCGCGCTATGCGAGAAGCATCTGTTCGACGCCGGTTTCGAGCTCGGAATCGCCGACAAGCCTGCGGCGCGCGGCGACGCCTTCTATGTCTCGGGATGCCTGTTCCGCGCGACGGGCTTCATGCTGCTGGTGCTGTACGCGCTGAACCGCCGCTTCTTCATCAATGAAAAAGGCGCGTTCTCGGAAAGCCGCGGCTTCGCGATAGTGCCGCCGGGTTTTCACGACGAGGCCGGCGCTGTCCTCTCGAGCGTCGGCGCCGAACCGGATGCGCTTAGGGAAAGCGTCGCGCGGATGCGCTCGGTCTTCGAGGTCGTGCAACGGGTTGTCGCCGACGAGCTTTCGTGAACGGACGAGTCAGCGGCCTCGCCCCTTAAGCGCGCGCTCCATCTCGCGCCGTCCCGCCTTTCGCATCAAGGCCTCGCGCTTGTCGTAGAGATGTTTTCCGCGGGCGAACCCAAGTTCGACCTTCGCGCGCCCGTTCTTGAAATAGATCTTGAGCGGGACGATCGAGTAGCCCTTCTCGCGCACCCGGCCCCACAGGCGATCGATCTCGCGCCGATGGAGCAAAAGCTTTCTTGGGCGGACTTCCTGATGGCTGAACTGACCAGCCGGAGCGTAGGCCCCGATATGGACGCCATGAAGATACGCCTCGCCGTTCTTAATACGGGCATAGCTGTCGCGCAGGTTCACGCGATGCTCGCGGAGGGCTTTGACCTCGGTGCCGAGCAGCGCAAGGCCGGCTTCGTAGGTCTCCTCGATAAAGAAGTCATGCCGCGCCTTACGATTGTCGGCAACCAGTTCGTAGCCTTGCGAGCCTTTATTTTGCGCCGCCTTGGCCATCGCAGGTCAGACGAGTTTACCGGTTCAGGCCGGCGCTAAAAACCGGTTCGGCATGCGCGTCGAGCCGCGCCGTCACTTCCGCAAGCGATTTTCGATCCGAAGCGCAACAGATTTTTGGCCAAAAACACCCCCGGTTGCGCGGGTCGTCGCCAAGCCTTAAATTTTAAGGGCGTAACCGTGATGACCGGCCTTTTTGCTGTCGCGAGTTTCACCTTTGACCGTATGGGGGCGAACCGGGTTCGACGGAGACACGAGGGCAATGGTCGCACGCCGGGGTACTGTTGGCCCG
>JAKAVC010000040.1 GCA_021817345.1 Deltaproteobacteria bacterium
TCGGCTTCGTCCACCTCGCTTGTATCCTCATCCTGCTTCGACGGTATTTATGAGACTACTTCTAGCGTCCTGAGTCCGAAACTCACTTGATAAGAGACGAACCGGCGCGGGGCTCTGTCGTTATCATCCTGAGCGCCGGCGAAGGATCCGCCGCAGGCGATTCTTTTCCGGGATTGCGGCCATCCTGTGTGTCATTCCGAACGAAGTGAAAAATCCGCCGAAGGCGGTCTTTGTCTGTCGTCCGCTTCGCGGCGACTCTTCGCATTCGCCCGGAGTGACATCGTGCCGGGCCGAAGAGTCCGCCATGGCAAAGGATAATTGTTTGAACGGATTTCCAGTTCGCCATGTTAAGTGTTGTGTTCTGCAAATGAGCTTGCAAAGCGTCCCGCGCTGACCATAGTCCGTCATCCTGAACGGAGGCTGCCGAAGTGAAGGATCTCGCGCGGTCCACCGCGCGTCCTCCCGCAGCCAGACGCCCGGGAGACCGGGCGAGATCCTTCGCTAACGCTCAGGATGACGTAGCGAGTTTAGAAAGTTCTTTGCAGGACACAGCACTCGGGCCCCGGCTTCACGCCATCGGCGCGGCAACCGTCTCGGTCGTCCGGCGCTTGCCGATGAGCTCTTCGATATCGCCGGGGAACGGGAAGCTTCCCGGCGCGTAGGCGCACAGCGGATCTTCCGCAAGATGGTTTCCCGTCATCGCGTGCGCGCGCGAGCGCGAGCCTCCGCACATCCGGGCGAACTCGCACGCGCCGCACCGCCCCTGGAGTTTCGCGAGATCGCGCAGCTCGGTGAACATCCTGCTTTCGCGATAAAGCTCGGCGAGCGGGGCCTTGCGCACGCTTCCCGCCTCGGCGGTGAGAAAGCCGCTCGGATGGACGGTGCCAAGATGCGAGATGAAGACGAAGCCGCGGCCGGCGTTGATTTCGATCGGCGTCCGTCGTTCGTTCGGCCCGGCGGGCCAGGGTTGCAGGCCCTCAACGAGGGCGCGATAGGTGGGCCCGAGGTTCAGCACCTCTTCGTGAGGAACTCCGCGCCGCTCGAGCGCCATCCTCTGCAACACGACACGCTTGTAATGATGCCCCTCGGTGGTTTTGACGCGCAGCACCTTGCCCGCGTCATAAAGGAAGTTCATCACGTCTTCGCATTCCTCGGGCGAGATCTGGCGAAGCCCGATTCCGCGTCCCACCGGCACCAGGAAAAACACGCTCCAGGTCATCGCGCCCTTGTCGAGCACCAGGCGCGCGATACGCGGCAGGTCGAGCATGTTGAGCTTGGCGACCGTCGTGTTGACTTGCACCTTGAGGCCGCACTCGCGCGCCGCCTCCCACGCCGCGAGCGTCCTTGCAAAGACCCCGCCGATTCCGCGAAACGCGTCGTGTATCTCGGACGAGGAGCCGTCAACGCTGAGCGACAGCGCGACCAGTCCCGCCGAGCGCAGCTCGCGCACCAGCGCGGGCGTGAGCAGCGGCGTGGCCGAGGGCGAAAGAGAAACCGGCAGCCCGCGGCTCGAAGCGTAGGACACCAGGTCGAGCAGGTCGGGCCGTTTTATCGGATCGCCGCCGGTCATCACGAACAGCGGCGCAGGCGGCCCGAACGCCGCGATCTGATCGATGAGCGAGCGCGATTCCTCGGGCGTGAGCTCGCCGGGATTGCGCGCGGGCATCGCCGAGGCGCGGCAATGCGCACACGCCAGATCGCACGCACGGGTTATCTCCCAGATTACGATAAAGGGCCGCTGCCCGAGGTCGAACGAAGGCCGCCGTATCGCGAAACGCACCCGCCCCTGATTGCCTGCCGTCTCAGCCATTTGTGTTTCCCTTTCTCCCGCACTGCGCTCACTTTTTCGCCGCGTCCTTGAAGAGCTCTCCCGAACCGCCCGCGTTGACGACGCGCGGCATCAGCTCCGGCGCGAGCAACCGCCAGCACCTGAGGCTCAACTTCCATTATCCCCACCAGGTTCACGGAGCCTGCGGCCGGAAGAAGGCGCAATCATGCGGTCCGGTCCTCGGCATCGCATCGGCGTGACCGGGCTCGGTTGTGTACCAGGCGATTTCGCCGCACCCTTCGCATCGGACATGAAAATGGCGGCGATTTTCCACAGGAGCTTCGACGGGTACGCTTCGAACCACGTTATCGGTGGTCAATTCGGCTCCGCATTTCGGGCATTTCATCGTTCCGTCTCGACTAGCCGGATTAATCGCGCGCGCTGATTCGCGGCTTGCCAAGGGGGATTGGCGGCGCGACGCCCTACTCCACTGCATCGCCCGTGCCATCCGAAGTTTCGCAGATGGCGAAGCTTTACGCCTGATTCTTCGCATTTGCGTTTTGGTTGATGCCTCCGGAGGACCCACTTTGGCTCCCACGGATACATCTTCCGACGTGCCGATGGTCGGGCGCCGGGACGCTCCCATCGTCTCGCGCGAGCGGTTGCGATTCGCTTCCTCCATCGCGAAACATGGCGCTAATGTGATGATCGTTCCGGAGGTTCCCTTCCTATGACGTGGATGTGGGGACAGGCGCCCTGGCGGCGCGAAACTGAACTGGAGACCGCTCCGCTCGTTTCCTCGAATCCCGACGTCGCTATCATCGGCGGCGGTCTCACCGGGGTGTCGTCCGCGTACCATCTGGCGCGCCGCGGTCTTCGCGTGACGCTCCTCGAAGCCGGGCGTATCGGCGACGGGGCAAGCGGACGGACCGGCGGTATCGTGCTGGAGGGAACCGCACGCGGCACGATGGAAGGGGTGGACACCTGCCTCGTCACGCTCGAACGGCTCCTTCGCGCGGAGCGCATCTCCTGCGAACTTCGGCTTGACGGATGCTGGGAGATAAAGCACGGCGGGCCTGGCACGCCGCTTCCGTGGGACGATGGGGGCACGCCGATCGCGATCGCGAAGACGGTCGCAGGCGGCACCGTCGAGCCGGTTGCGATGCTCTACGGGCTGGCGCGGGCGGCGATGCGGGCGGGCGCCGTCATCCATCAGGATGCGCGCGTTGGGCGTATTGCGATTGGGAAGCGCTTGCGTCTTGAGCTTGACGGCGCGGCGCTCGAGTCCGGGTACGTCATCGTCGCCGCCAACGCGTGGATAAATTCGCTGGTGCCGGCGGCGCGCGCGCTCAGAAGCGCGCTTACGATGGCATGCGCGACCGAGCCGCTCGATTCGTCGGCGCTTGAAGAGTTGGGGCTCGGCGCGGGGATTCCCTTCTATACGATCGATCTTCCTTATTTATGGGGCCGCACGACCGACGACCATCGCGCGATCTTCGGCGCGGGCCTGGCCTTCGGCTCGGCGGCCGAACTGGAAAGGATGGACGTGAATTCGGGGGAGCCGGGCGCGATGCTCGACGCCCTGGAAGCGCGGGTCCGGCGTCTCAATCCGGCGCTGCGCGAGGTCCGTTTTTCCGCGCGATGGGCCGGGCCGATCGCGATATCGGAGAATTTCACTCCGATACTTTCGCGCCTTCCCGAAGCGCCGAGCGTGCTGGTCGCGGGCGGATACGCCGGGCACGGAGTTGCCCTGGCAGTGCGCGCGGGCGAGATGCTTGCGCGCGCGATCGCCGACAACGAACCGCTCCCCGCATGGGGCGATTTGGCCGGCTGATCGGAGAACCGTCAGCCGCGCGCAAAGAGCGCGCCGCTCATCCCTTCGGCAATCCCAACACCCGCTCGCCGATAATGTTGTGCTGGATCTCGCTCGTGCCGCCCGCGATCGTGTACTGGCGCGAGCTGAGCACCCGGTTGTACCATCGCGGCGCGTCGGGCACGGTTTCGGCCGGTTGGTTCAGCGTCGCGTAGGCGCCGAGCAGTTCGGTCGAGAACTGCGCGATTCGCACTCCCAGCTCCGAGCCGAACAATTTCAGCATCGAGCCTTCCGGCCCCGGTGCAAGTCCCTTGAGCCGGCGGCTCAGGTTGCGAAGCCGCGTCAGATGGGCGGCCTCGCATTCGATCAGGAACGCGGCAAGCCGCTGGCGCACCCATTGCTGCTCCCACGCGGGACGCCCGTTTATCGTGACCCGATGCGCAAGCTCGGCGAGCCGCCTGACCTGCGAGGCGTGGCCGCCGCCACCCGCCATCCCGCGCTCGTAGGCAAGCGTCGTCATCCCGACCGTCCATCCGCCGTTCAGCGGACCGACCAGGTTCTGCTTGGGCACCTCGACGTTGTCAAAGAACACCTCGTTGAAGTGCGCATGCCCGTTCATGAGAACCAGCGGGCGGACGGTCACGCCCGGGCTTTTCATGTCGAGCAGCAAATAGCTGATTCCCTTGTGCTTGGGCGCAGCGGGATCGGTGCGCGCCAGCAGGTACATCCAGTCGGCGTACTGCGCGGCCGAGGTCCACACCTTCTGTCCGTTCAAAATGAAGTAATCGCCGCGATCCTCGGCGCGCGTCGTAAGCGAGGCGAGGTCGCTGCCCGCGCCGGGCTCGGAGTAGCCCTGGCACCAGATGTCGTCGCCGTTCAGAATCCGCGGGATGAAGCGGCGCTTCTGCTCCTCGGTGCCCCAATGCATCAGCGTGGGCCCGCACATCGAAAGCCCCGAGTATCCGGGCAGCACCGGGCCGCGCGCGCGGCCGTATTCCTCGTCGAAGATGATCTGCTCGACAAGGCTCGCCGCGCGTCCGCCGTATTCCTTCGGCCACGAAAGCCCGACCCATCCCGCCTCGGCCATCCGGCGCTGCCATGCTCTGCGCCGTTCGAAGATCTCGCGGTTCGGCGCGACGCGCTCGTCGGACGGGTCATCGACCTTGAGATCGTCGCTCAGGTTCTCCTCGAGCCATCGCCGCACTTGCGCGCGGAAGGCTTCCTGCTCGGGCGTGTATTCGAAATCCATGATGCTTCCTGACCCCCGGATGAAGCGCGGCGCGCGACTCAGCGCACTTCGTACACGCGGTAACGCACGCCCGCCGGTTGCCCGTCGGCTCCCGTCATCGGCTCGCCTTCGGCCACCGCCTGGAGGCCGTTGAGCCACGCGTATTTGCCTTTCGACGAAACCTCGAAGGTCGGCGCGGTGCGAATCGTCATCGGGCCGGGGGTGCCGAGACCTCCGGGCGGGAGCTTCGCCAGTCCGCGATAGACCATGTAGATTGGTTCGCCCTCGTCGGTCTTGAGCACGATTCTTACGTCGAGCACGCCCACGTTGTCGGGGCGAACCAGGAACCAGTCACCGCCGCCGGGCATCACCTCGCCCCGAAGGCGCGGGCCCTCGAACTTGCCGCCAGTCACGTAAAAGACGATCCGGTCACCCGCAGGCGTGCCGGCAATCGCGATCGGCGGTGCGAGTTCCGCCGAAATTTCGAAGAGAAGCTGCGTTTCCATAACAGGCGCCTCCGTCGAAGCGAACGCCTTGCGATGCTATCCAAGCAGGTTGCCGCGACTTCGCAAAGATGCGCCTACGCACAGCCGCACGCAAGCGCGACGCGGCGGGAAATTTTCCGACGCGCGAGGCTGGCAGGCCGGCTTCGCGTATCGGGGCCGCGAGAGTTCTTTTTTAGTCGTCGTGTGCGAAGCGATTCTCAGCGCGCGGTCGAAGGAACTCGCGCTGTCCCGCCGCGTGTCGCGCCGCGATTCCCCACGACAGGAATCGCAATCGCGTCAGTCCGCGGTTTCCTCGGCGCTGTCCGACAGATCTATTGAATTGCCCGCTTCGGCGGCGCGCGCGTTCATCTCCGCGGCGATCCGCCGCGCCATCTCCGCTATTTGCTTGGCGAGCGGCGAGTCGGCGTATTCCTGCGCAAAGAGACGTCCGCGTTCGGAGGATTCCGCGAATCTCGGATCGAACGGCAGCCGCGCGACGATTTCGATTCCGGCCTCGCGCGTCACGCGTGAAACCTCGCCCTCGGGAAATAGCGGGCGCACCGAGCGGCAGTTGTTGCAACTGAAACCGACCATGTTCTCAACCACGCCGAGGATGGGAAGCCCGAGCCGCTTGCGCATCGCGAAGATTCGCGCGAGCCCGCGCGCGTCATCCGCCGAAGGCCGCGTCACCAGGAGCACGCCCGCCGGCATCACAAGGCTCGCCAGCCGATGAAGGCGATCGAAGCCGGGCGCGAGATCCACCAGCAGGAGATCGAGATTGCCAAATCGCGTCTGCGCGAGCATCCTCGCGACCGCCGCGCTGTGGCTCGCCTCCAGCGGTTCGCGCACCGGCTCGGCGCTCACGTCGGCAAAATCGACGAAACTTATCGGCGCGGGCGGCTGAACCTCGGGCAGAAATTCGCCGCTTACCAGGCGGATTCCGAGCGGTCCCGAGGCCGGCTCGATTCCCTCAGCCATCGGAAGATAACGCGGAACCTTGACGCCCAGCATCGCGAGCACGCTCGGCGCATTGAGATCGGCGTCAACGATACCGACCTTCCTGCCCGCGCTCGCGAGCGTCGCGGCGATATTGACCGCAAGCGCGCTCTTGCCACTGCCGCCCTTCGGGCTCGCGACGGCCACAAGCGACCTAACGGATGAAAGGTTGAGCCTGACGCGCGCCGCTTCGGCGGCGCTTGCGTCGGCACGGTCCTGGAGTTCGCCAAAAATCCTCATCGAAAATTTGCCGCTACCCGTCCCCCCCGGGCGGCCGCCGGAAAACCAGCGCCGTGGTTAGGATGCTATGTTTGCGCGAGGCGGTAAAGCCACCCCCCAACGTCAGGGAGCGGTTTTAGCGTCGAATGGTTTGCAGCCACGGTTCTCGGCCATGCTATTAGTTGCCTTCGAGCCGCTGTGAACCGCACGGCTGACCACACAGGAGGTTCACCATGTCCGGTCCGCTCAAGGGAATCCGCGTCGTCGAACTCGGCTTCTGGGTCGCCGCTCCGGCCGCGGGCGGAATCATGGCCGACTGGGGCGCAGACGTTATCAAGGTCGAGCCTCCCGACGGCGATCCGTTCCGCGGGCTTTTTCTCAAAGGGGCCGGAATGGACGTTCCCATCAATCCGCCCTTCGAACTCGACAACCGCGGCAAGCGCAGTATCGCGCTCAACCTCGACACCGAAGAGGGACGCGCGATCCTGCTTGAGCTGATCGCGCGCGCCGACGTATTCCTCACCAACCTGCGCGCCAGGGCGCTCGAAACGCTCGACCTCGGCTACGACCGGCTCCATCGGATGAACCCGCGCCTGGTCTATTGCCACGTAAGCGGATACGGGCCGAAGGGCCCGGACCGCGACCGCGCGGCCTTCGACGTCGGCGCGTTTTGGTCGCGCGCCGCAGTTGTCTCGACGCTGAGCCCGCCAGAGCAGGAGCCGGCCTCGCAGCGGGGCGCGATGGGCGATCATACGACGGCGCTCACCGCCACGTCCGCCATCTGCGCGGCATTGCTCGCGCGCGAGCGCTCGGGCGAAGGCCAGAAGGTCGAGACCTCGCTGCTCAGGGTGGGCGGATATTTCATAGGATGGGATCTCAACATCCAACTCCGCCTTGGGCTTCCGGCCGTGCCCGCGACCCGTCATACCAGCCTTAACCCGATGATCACCTGCTATCGCGACTCGGCCGGGCGATGGTTCTGGCTGCTCGGCTTGCAGGGCGATCGGATGTGGCCCGACCTGCTGCGCGCGATCGGAAAGCCCGAACTCGGCGCCGATCCGCGGTTCGCCACGATGGCGGCGCGGCGCGAGAACGCCGCCGCGCTGGTCGATCTGCTCGACGCGGTTTTCACCCGCCGCACGCTCGCCGAATGGGGGACGATCTTCGACCGCGAGAACGTATGGTGGGCGCCGGTGCAGACCACCGAGGAACTCGCCCGCGATCCCCAGGCGCGCGAGGCGGGACTGTTCGTCAAGGTGCCCACCGCCGACGGCGAGGCCGAGATGGTCGCAACCCCGGTGGACTTCGGACGCTCGCGATGGTCGGTCGAGGCGGGCGCGCCCGAACTCGGTCAGCATTCCGAGGAGATTCTGCTCGAAATGGGCCGCAACTGGGAGGAAATCGCCGCGCTCAAGGAACGCGGCGTGCTCCCGTGACCGCATCCTGACGCCGCCGAGCCGCGCCTACGCGCCCTCTTCGTCGGCGTCGGTCGAGCCGATCTTGCGATAGACGTTGCGCTCGTCGTCGTAGCGGCGCTGGCTGCGCGCCTCGCGTTCCTGGTCCTGCTGACAATCACGGCACAGCCGCGTAAACGGCATCGCGCTGAGCCGCTCCTCGGCGATCTCGAGCCCGCAGGAGTCGCAGATGCCGTAGGTGTTGTCAGCCAGGCGATCGAGCGCTTCGTTGATTTGGCGAACCTTGACCCGTTCGCGATCTGAAAGGATGAAATTGATCTCGCGGTCGCGCTCCTCGGAGGCGAGGTCGTAGGTATCGAGGCCCTCGTCCTTGTTGCCCTCGCGCTCGGCCTTAAGTTCGGAGTCCATTTCGGCGAGCAGTTTGTCCTTCATGTCCTGGAGATGCTCGCGCATCTGGGCCAGGAACTTTTTCCGGCTTGTGCCAGCGGCTTTCTTAGGCATGGCTAGCCACCTTCTCCTGTGCAATATCGGCGGCGGCGACCATCTCTCCGCGAAGGTCGTAGGTCAGAGCCTGCGTGATGCGAACCTTGACGAATTCGCCCGGCTCCGCCTCGCCCTTGAAGAGGACCGCCCCGTCGATTTCCGGCGCCTGCGCGGCGTTCCGTCCGCGCAATCGCGCGACGCGCCCCGCCACCGTCCCTTCAACCAACACTTCCACTTCGCGGCCAACAAGGCCGCGGTTTTTCCTGAGTGAGATTTCCGCCTGCGCCTGCATCAGGGCGGCCCGCCGCTCGCGCTTGACGCGCTCGGGAACCTGTCCCGCAAGCCCGTAGGCGGCGGTATTTTCCTCGCGTGAATAGGTAAAGACGCCCACCCTTTCGAACTGTTGCTCGCGCACGAAATCCACGAGCCGCTCAAACGCCTCGTCGGTCTCTCCCGGAAAGCCCACGATGAAAGACGTCCGGAGCGCGACTCCAGGAACGCGCTTTCTAATCCGCTCCAGGAGTTGGCGCAAGGCTCCCGACGATCTCTCCCGCTTCATCGCGCGCAGCATCGCGTCGTCGGCGTGCTGAAGCGGCATATCGATGTACTTGACGACGCTCGGCAGCTCGGCCACCGCGTCAAGCAGTTCATCGGTGACGAAGTTCGGGTAGCAGTACAGCATCCGAATCCATCTGAGACCCTCGATACGATCGAGTTCGCGAAGCAGCGCGGCGAGCGACGCGCGCGGCGTCAGATCGCGGCCGTAGGCGGTCAAATCCTGGGCGATCAGGTTGAGTTCTCGGACGCCCGAGCGGGCCAGCTTCCGCGCCTCGCATATCACGTCGGCGACGGGACGGCTTTCATGGCGTCCGCGGATCGCGGGGATTATGCAGAAGGCGCACTTGTGATTGCAGCCCTCCGAAATCTTCAAGTAAGAGGTGAAAAAATCTCCGGTCCTGACCCGCGTCATCCCCGCGCTGGGCAGCAGATGGGCCGCGCCCGCATACGGAACCGGCCGCGCCTCGGGACGCTCGGTGCGGCGCAGGAGCTCGGGGAGCTCCAGGAAATTCCCGGTCCCGACGAAGACATCGACTTCCGGCAGAAGCTCGCTGAGTTCGGCGCCGTAGCGCTGCGCCAGGCATCCCGCCACCACCAGGCGCTTGCCGGCGCCGCGCTTCTTCACCTCGGCGGCTTCCAGGATCGCGTCGAGCGATTCTTTTTTCGCCGCCTCGATAAAGGAACACGTGTTCACCACCAGCACTTCGGCGTCTTCGGGAGCGAGCGTGACCTCAAAGCCGGCGCCGGTCAGCGCGCCAAGCATCAACTCGCTGTCCGCGAGGTTCTTCGGGCATCCAAGGCTAAGGAGATGAACCTTTTCCATGACGTTTCCGGAAGATCGGGGCCTATATCTCTATCCGTCGCGATGACGCGACGCAATCGGGGTATCTCCTCGGATGAATTTCTCTTTCCTCGCGCGTTTCGAGGCCTGCACGCTCGCAGTCACGGGTTCGAGGGCGCCTGCACGATATCGACTCCGGCCGGCGCCTTGAAGGCGAACAAGGCCGGATCGAGAGTCGCTCCGTTTCGGATGTCGGTGAACCTGAGCGCGGTCACATTTCCGAGCTGATCGGCGAACCGAAGCGTCACGATGTCGTAGTTCCTCGGATTCAACCCAAGCTCGATATTGTCGCCGCCGTCTCTGGGCACCAGCATCAGATGAATGAGACCGTCGGCGGCCGCTCCCGGGGCTCCCGAGACCTTGAAGTCGCGCTTCAAGTTTCCGATTCCGAGCAGGAATGCGGTTGCGGCCGACGAGCGGAACGCCTGCTTTACCGGTATCTCGACCACCTGGCTCAGATCCGGCTGGTAGTTGTAAACCTTCACCCCGTCGCTGACTATCAGGTCCTTTTCGGGCCCACCGAACTCCCATCGCATCTTGCCCGGCCGCCGATAATAGACCGTGCCGCTGCGCTCGCGCTTCATCCCTCCGACCGGGATTATTTCTTCGCTGAACTTCGCGCTGAACGAAGTGGTCTGGTCGTAATGCTTCTGCAAACGTGTGAGGACGGTATCGAGATTTGGCGCGGCGGAATCTGCTGTCCGCGCCAGGGCCGTTGCGGGCCCGGCAAGCCATAGGGCAGCCGACACGACGGCCGTGGCCAGACATATTCTACAAGTATTCACCAGTTGCCTCGGCGCTTGGCGCACTTCCGTCTCGTATTGGACGAACCCGGACGGTCCGGGCTTCATCGGGCCTCACAAGAATTTGCACAGTTAATTTTAGCGCACGCTTCGGAGTTGGCGCACTTCGCGCGGGCGCGCGCCGTCGGCCGGCATCACGAGTCCCTCGCGCTCCATCTGCTCGACCATCCGTGCCGCCCGATTGTACCCTACCCTGAGCCGCCGCTGGATCATCGAGATGGACGCCTGCCCGGTCTCGGTGACGATTCTGACCGCCTCGTCGTACATCTCGTCCTTTTCGTCCACGCCGTCGCCCGCTTCGTCGGAGGGCGGCCGCGTCTCGAGGATTTCCATCTGGTACTCGGGCGCACCCTGGGCGCGCAGGAACTCGGTGACCTTGCGGATTTCCTGCTCCGAGACGAACGGCCCGTGCAGGCGCATCAGCTTGGCCGTGCCGGGCGGCATGAACAGCATGTCGCCCGCTCCGAGCAGCCGTTCCGCGCCGATCGAGTCGAGGATCGTCCGTGAATCGACGCGCGAAGTAACCTGGAAGGAGATGCGCGCGGGCAAATTCGCCTTGATAAGGCCGGTGATCACGTCGACCGAAGGGCGCTGGGTGGCAAGGATGAGATGGATTCCGGCGGCGCGCGCCTTCTGCGCAAGACGCGTGATGTCGCGTTCGACGGTCTTGCCCTCGCTGAGCAGCAGGTCGGCAAGTTCGTCGATTATGATTACGATCTTCGGCAGCTTGCGATGCTCGATTTTCGCCGGAGCGTCGGGATTCTCGGGCGCCGGCTCGCCGACCTGGTTGGCGGGTTTGAGCTCGACGACCGGCGCGCGCGACGACAGCAGGCGATTGTAACCGTCGATATTACGCACCCCGAGTTCGCGCATCTTGAAGTACCGCGCCTCCATCTCCTGGGTCGCCCACAAAAGCGCGGAGGCCGCCTTGGACGGCTCGACCACGACCGGGACCAGCAGATGCGGGATGTTCTCGTACACCGACAATTCGAGCATCTTAGGGTCGATCAGGATGAAGCGCACGTCGTCGGCGGTCGCGTTGAAAAGGATCGCCGCGATCATCGTATGCAGCGATACCGACTTGCCGGTGCCAGTCGCGCCCGCGATCAGCAGATGCGGCATCTTGGCGAGATCGGCGGCGGTCGGCCGTCCCGCGATATCCTTGCCGAGTGCGATCGTGAGCTGGCTCTGGTTGGAAGCGAACTCCTCCGATTCAAGAATTTCGCGAAGAAAGACCATCTCGCGCTTTCGATTCGGAACCTCGATTCCGACCACGGCCTCGCCCGGCACCGGCGCTTGGATTCGCACCGCCGCCGCCCGAAGCGCCATCGAAAGGTCGTCGGCCAGGTTCACGATCTGGCTGACCTTCACGCCCGAGCCCGGCTCGAACTTGTACATCGTGACCACGGGACCGGGCTGCACCTCGACGACGCGGCCCTCGACGCCGAAGTCGGCCAGCTTCTGCTCGAGCACCTGCGCGCTGCGCCCGAGCGCGGCTTCGTCGATTTGCGCGTGCTCGGCGGGCGGCGCGTCGAGCAGCGTAAGCGGCGGAAGCTTGTAGGCCCCTCTGTTGCGCTGCGCGGATTCGGCCGCGGCCTTGCGCTCGCGAGCCCCGCCCTCGCGGGTTTCGATCCGTCGGACCTTGAGCCCGAGTCGCCGTTCGTTCGAAGCCGCGGGCGTGTCACTCGCCGCGGCTGCGTTGTCCTGCACCGGCGCCGCTGCGTCTTCCGAATCGGCCTCGTCGCGGCGGACCGGAACCTTGAGCCCGCGCGCCGCAACGCTTGCGAGATCGGTCGGCGCGCGCCGGAAGGCAAGCGCAAGCCCGCAGATCATCGTGAAGCCGACGACGAGATAACCGCCGCCGAGATTAAGCGACGCTATCAGTGCGCCCGCCGCGGCCGAGCCGACCGCGCCCGCCATCGCGGGGTTGCCTTCGCTCCAGAGCCCCACTCCGGTCGCCAGCGCGGCCATCACAAGCGCGCCGCCCAGGCATTCGCGCCCAAGCGTCATCCATCGCGGCCGACTCCAGATTCTCGCCGCGAGCACGCTCATGAGCGCCACAATCACATACGACTCGTAGCCGAACGCGCCCGCCATCGCGCCTGCGAGCAGCTCCCCGACCGGGCCGCCGTAATTGGGATGCTGTCCGAGATCGAACGAGACGAGGCTTACCGCCGAGTAGGCGGCGAGCGCGAACAGCCCGAGCGCGCCGAGCTCGATCACGATTCGGCTTACGCCTTCGGCCGGTTCGGATTCGACGGCCCTCGCCGGCGCCATGGCGGATTCGCTGGAAGCTTTCGATTGGCGAGCGATGGCGGTTACGGGACCTCCATTACATGGGGAATTACGAACGGACGCTTGCCGACCGCGTCGATAAAATAGCGCCTGAGCGTGCGCACCACCTCGTCTTTGAGCCGCATGTCGCCGGCACGAAGCGGCGGCTCAAGCGCGGCAAGCCGGGCCCTAAGCTCCTCGCGCGCGGCGCGCATATGGGCCGAGGTGCCGTCGCCGCTCACCAGTCCGCGCGAAACCAGGTCAGGCCCGGCGATAATCGTCCCCGTGCTCATCGAGACCGCGAGCACCGCAACGATTGTTCCGCCATGCGCGAGCGTTTTGCGTTCGTCGATAAGCGCCGCATCCTCGAGCTCGCCGCCCTCGAACAGCACTCTGCCCGCCGTCGCGGGACGACCCCGATAGGCGTCCGACGCGGTGAGCACGAGCGAGTCGCCGTCCTCGAGCAGGAAACAGTTGCGCTCGGGGATTCCGGCCTCGATCGCGAGCGCGAGATGGCGGCTCAGATGGCGGTACTCGCCGTGAATCGGCACGAACAGTTGCGGGCGCGTAAGACGGATCATCTCGGCCAGCTCGTCGCGGCTCGCGTGGCCCGACACGTGCACCGGCGCAACCGCGCCGTAGATCACCTCGGCGCCTAGCTTGTAGAGATGGTTGACCAGCGTGTTAATCATCCGCTCGTTGCCCGGGATGAATCGCGAAGAAAGCACCACCGTGTCGCCCGGCTCGACGTGAAGCCGGGGATGGGAATCGGCGGCAAGCCGGGCCAGCGCGGAAAGCGGCTCCCCCTGGCTTCCGCTCGCAAGGTAGGTCACGCGATGGGGTTCGAGAAATTCGGCTTCCTCGGGCTCGATAAAAGTCCCCGGCGGAAACGATAGCTGTCCCGTCTCCATCCCGAGCCGCACGCTCTCGGCCATCCTGCGCCCGAGCGGCACGACCCGCCGGCCCATCTCGCGCGAGACTTCCGTCACCTGGCGGATACGATGCAGATGCGAGGAGAACGCGGAGAGGAAAAACCGCTTGCGGGTGCGCGCGACCAGCGAGCGAAGAATCGGTTTTAGCGAACTCTCGGAGCCGGAACGGCCCTCGCGCTCGACGTTGGTCGAATCAGAGAGCAGAAGCCGAACCCCCTCCTCGCCGAGCGCGGCGAAACGCGCCGTGTCGAACCGCTCGCCGTCAACCGGCGCCTCGTCGATCTTGAAATCGCCAGTATGAACGATCGTTCCGGCCGGCGTCCGTATCGCAAGCGCGACCGACTCGGGCGTCGAATGGGTCACGCGGATCGGCTCGATCTCGAACGGACCCGTCTTGAACGGATGCCCGGGCGCAATCGAGCGGAAATCGGCCGCGACAGCGGTTCCGGCGTCCTCCACGCGCCGGCGCGCGAAGGCGAGCGTCAGCTCGGTGCCATAAACCGGGACTTTCGGAAAACGGCGCAGCAGACGGGGTAGCGCGCCGATATGGTCTTCATGGGCATGGGTCAGAACAACGGCGTCGAAGGCGAGTCCGCTTTCCGCAAGCCACGAGAGCTCGGGGATATAAACGCCATTTCCGAGCAGGCGCTCTTCGGGGAACATCACGCCACAATCCACGACGAGCGCGCGCCCGGCGCACTCCAGCACCATCAGGTTGAGCCCGATTTCGCCCAACCCTCCGAGCGCGACGATCCTTACCGTGGACGCGGTATTACCTGCCCCCATCGCCTGACAAGCCTGCCTCCACAACCGCTTTTGAATTATATAGGCTGCCCCTTGGGCGCGAAAGGTTACTTTACGGAGCGCTGACGCGCCGCCGACTCCAACAGCCGCTGACGTCAGACGGGTTTTCCACAGGCCGCTTGCTTGCGTTGGTCTCCGCCGGGGGCTAGGTTCGCTCAAAAGGTGGCGAGACGATGTCGGTAAACAAAGTCATATTGGTTGGCAACCTGGGCCGGGACCCGGAAATTCGCTACCTACCCTCCGGCCAGACGGTAGCGTCGTTCTCCGTCGCCACAACCGAACGTTTCAAGGGTCGCGACGGCCAGATGAAGGACCAGACCGAATGGCATAACGTGGTCGTTTACGGAAAGCAGGCCGAGACCTGCGGCCAATACCTCAAAAAAGGCCGCCAGGTTTATATCGAGGGCCGGCTGACGACCCGCCAATGGGAAGCGAAGGACGGAAGCGGCAAGCGCTCGCGCACCGAGATCGTCGCGCAACGGGTTCAATTCCTCGGCGGCCGCGGCGGAGCGCCGTCCGAAGAAGCGCAGGAGTTCGGCGGAGGTGTGGGCGCGGGCGCGGGCGAAGAACCCACTCCGATGGACGACGAAGACATCCCCTTCTAGGATGACTCCAAGACCCCGCGGTCTCATCATTCACGTGAGCGCCTGAGCGATTTTTCAACGTCCCTTTCACGGCCTTTCGCCCTGCAACCAAACGCGAGGGAAGAAACTCCGGACCGCTCGCCGTCGCCGGTCTGCTTAGAAAGACCTGTCGGCGCCGCGTCAGCGGCGGATTCGGCGCAGCTTTGGCGGCGCGGAGATGGATTCGCCGCTTTTCGCGTCGAGCGCCTTTGCGAAGAATTCGCGCAGCGCCTCGCGAAATTCGCTGAGCGCCAGTCCCATGTAATCGCCGGGAAAACGCTCCAGTTTCTCGCGAGCCTTGGCGTACAGCGACTCGGCTCCCGCGCGATTACCGCGCCCGGCGTGCAGAAGTGCCGCCGCCGCCTGGATCATCCCCTGCAAAAACAGTTTCTCCTGGCCGCTTCGGCGCTTCCACACTTCTTCCCACGCCTCGTGACATTCGAAGAACCGCCCGGCGTTGAAAAGTTCGACGCCTTGCTCGAACCGCTCCTCGTCCGCGCGTAGGTCCATCGTTAGTGAAGCTTAGCGCCATCGCGCTTGACGCGGGAAATATCCGGCGTGACTATCGGCGCGGAGGAATCGTCCGATGGATAATGGTGCGGCGAACAGGCTGGTCGCGCTGCCGGGCGCGATGCTCTCGATGAAGGAGTCGGACCTGATGCTCGGCGGTCGCGACGTGATGATCGACCTTCCGGTTCCGTCATTCGTAATCGAGCATCCCAAGGGCCTGGTGCTCTTCGACACCGGCGTCAATCCGCAGGTCGCGGAGAATCCAGATCAGTACTGGGGACGCGCGGCGAAATTCCTCAACGTGCGCTTCACGCGCAACCTGACGGTTGACAACCAGCTTCGCGAGCACGGTTACAATCCCGCCGACGTTAAATGCGTCGTCGTCTCGCATCTGCATCTCGATCACGCCGGAGGTCTCGCGCTGTTTCCCGACGCGAAATTCTTTATCGTCAAGGGCGAGCTTGCCCACGCCTACTGGCCCGAGCCGCGGCTTCGTCCGGCGTTCATCCTGGGCGACATCCTGCCAACGCGCGGCTTCGACTGGCAGGAGGTGACGCAGGACACCGACCTTTTCGGCGACGGGAGCCTGCAGATGCTGCGCACCGTGGGGCATACGCCGGGCGAATGTTCATTGTTCATCAGGCTCAGGCATTCGCCGCCCGTGGTGCTGACGGGAGACACGGTGCATATCCGCCGACAGTTGCGGACGCTCGCCCCGATGCCGACCGATTACGCTCCGAACGAGGCGGCGGAATCGATAAGGCGGCTCAAGCGGATCCAGGATCTCGGCCTTGCGCGACTGTGGGTCAGCCACGATCCCGAGGACTGGAAGAACTATCCGCACGTGATGGAGTAAACGGGCCGCCGCGCCCGCTCACGCGCCACCCTGATGGCCGATGGGCGGACCGTCGGCGCGTCGCGGCTCGGGCGCTATCACCTCTGCGCGCAGTTCGCCGAGCTCACCGCGCGTCTTCGGCAGGCATTGCGGATAGTTCTTCTGGACGAAGGCGACGAGTTTTTCTCTGACTTCACATCGCAGGTCCCACGCGGTTCCCGAATCCGCCGCGCTCATCAGGGCGCGGAGCTCGAGCGTATGCTCGCTGGCGTTGGTGACTTGCAGGTTCCAGACCTTGCGATCCCATCGCGGCGACGCCTCGAGGATGCGATGGAGTTCCTCGCGTATCGCGTCGATCGGCGCGGTGTAATCGACGTAAAGATATGTGTAGCCGAGTAGGTCCGCGGTGACGCGGGTCCAGTTCTGGAACGGATGCTCGATGAAATAGGAAATCGGAACCACGAGCCGGCGCAGATCCCATATCCGCACCACAACGTAAGTGGTCAGTATCTCCTCGATCCATCCCCACTCGCCCTCGACGATCACTACGTCGTCGATACGTATCGGCTCGGTGAGCGCGATTTGGATTCCAGCGATCAGGTTGCCCAGCGTCGAGCGCGCCGCCATCCCGACGACCAGCCCCGCGATTCCGGCGGACGCGAGCAGGCTGGTTCCCAAATCGCGCGCCCAACCGAACGTCATGATCATCACGGAGAACGTGAGCACGCCGATCACGATACTGAGCGTGCGTTTGAACAGGCTGAGCTGCGTGTGTATCTTGCGCGCGGCGAGATTGTCCCTCGCGTCAACCCGGTAGTGCGCCAGAATCGCGTCGGTTGCGACCGCGACCGCGCCGACCGAAAGCCATCCGGTGCCGCCTATCATCGCAAGCGAGCTCATATGGCCGAGCACGCGCTCCTCGCCGCCCGCAAGCCTGAACAGCGGCAGTATGATCTCGACGGCGAGCGCGGGCAGCACAACGCGCATGGGCGCGTAACAGTGCTTTGCGACGGAAGCGTAAAATGGTTTTCCGCGCCGGCCGACCCTTCGGACTATCGCGAACACGATGGCGTTGGCCACCAGGGCCGCGACGATCGCCCCGACGAAGACGGCGGGCGCAATCGCGCGCCCGTTCCATTCGGCGAGAATCCTGTTCATGATGGCCTCAATCCTTCGGTCGTGATTTTGGCTCCGGTTGCCCACGCCCGATTCGGCCCGCCCCAACCGCTCGCCCCGCGGCGTCGGGAACATTTCGCCTGCGAGCCCGGGCAGAATCTGTCTCGCACCCCGACGGAGGAAATCCGCTCCGGAACTATCCAAAGCTCATCAGGTAAGGCCGGCGCATTCAACCGCCCGCGGACGGTTGAATGCGCCGGCCGAGCGGCCGTATCGGCCCTCGGCGAGCGCGGCTTCAGCGCGACGGGTCGCCGCCGCGTTTGCGATCGGGAGCGAGCAAGCCGTCAGCGGAGCGGATGTGGAGATCGCGCTGCGGAAACGGGATTTCGATTCCCGCCTCCTTGAACGCGTTGAAGATCGCGAAATACAGATCGCTGGCGACTTTATGGCGCTGGACCGTCCGGATGTTGATCCACACCAGCAACTCGAAGTTGAGGCTGCTTTCACCGAAGCCACTGAACCACACTTCGGGCGGCGGTGATTGTTCGACGTTGGGCGCGCGCGCGGCGACGCTTTCCAGGATCTCCCTGACTCGCTCGGGGTCGGCGTCGTAGGAAACGCCGAGCGGTACGTGAAGACGCGTGTAGGGACTCGAGCGCGTCCAGTTCACGACCTTTCCACTTACGAATTCGGAATTCGGCACCAGATATTCGACGTCGTCGCGCGTGCGCATCCGGGTCGCGCGGATTCCGACCTCCTGGATTACGCCGATCGTGTCGCCGACCGTGACCACGTCGCCCTTGCGCAACGCGCGGCTGAAAATCAGCGTCAGTCCGCTCGCCAGATTGTTCGCCATCGACTGAAGCCCGAAGCCGAGCCCGATGCCGAAGGCTCCCGCGAACAGCGTAATCGTCCCAAGCCCGAGCCCAACCGCCTCCATCGCGGCGATCGTGCCGATGATCGTGAGCGTGTAGACCAGAAACGTGTTGATGGCGTGCGCAACTCCCGCATCCACGTGGAAGCGCGGATAGATCTGGTACTCCAGGCAATCGCGCAGCAGCGTGGCCGAGAAGACGAAGCCCGCCACGATGAGGGCGGCTTCGATCAGGATGAGCAGCGAGAGCGGACGTTCGCCGACATTCGCGAACGGAACGCCGAGGAACGAGATCACCGGACGCCAGACCCCCGTGATGTGCAGCAGTATGTCGGCCGCCGCGATAAACACCAGGTAGTCGAGCAGGCGCGCCGTCGAACGGTAGAAGTCCCACGCGCTCTCGGTCTGCGGGCCCGCGCCGAGAATCATCCCGCGAAGGCCGACGCGCAGCATGTGATGCAGGATCACGGCGCCCACGAACACGCCCATCACCGCCCATGTGCGCACCCAGATGGAGTCGGCAAGCACGCGGAACCCCGCCCATTGCAGAAGCGCGGTTATCATCGTGAGCGCGTAAATCCCCGGATAAAGCCGGTGGAAAGCGCGAACGAAGCCGCGATACATGCGGTTCGGCAAATCCGGAAACAGGCTCATTACCGCGCGCCGGCGCACGAAGACGAACGCGAGCAGCACGATCAGCGTAAGCCGAAAGAACCATCGGCAGAGCGCGATTACGTCGCGCGGCGCGCCCAGTGCGAGCGCCGACTTGAGCACGACGATCAGGGCAACCGCGTAAATGAGCAGCAGCCGTCCGACCCGGAACAGGTAACGGCCGTCCTCGGACGGAATTCCGACCAGCTGGCGTGTCAGCAATTCGCGGGCGCCTCGCGTCACGAGAACGTAAATCGTCCACGCTGGCAGCACGATTCCGACGATCAGGAAACCCGGTCCCTTGAAATTCGTTATCGCCGCGACGAACTCCCAGAGCATCCACAAGGCCAACGGAACCGCGACCGCCGCCGCCACTGAAACCACGGCCGAAAACCACGGCGTCGCCGCCTCCGGAAATCCCTCGGCGAGCGGCATCAATTGCGCCTCGGCCCAACTGGTGAAACGACGGCGCACGAACAGGCCGGACACGAACGCAATCATCACGAACGCGACAAGCGCGGACGCGATCAGACTTTGCTGGCCGGCATAGCGGGGAATCCGCCGGATGAGTTCTGGCGCGCGATCGGGAAGCGAAGCCAGAAAATCACGGATCTCGTCCGCGGTCTTCCAGCTGAATTCGAACTTTTCGCGATGGAACAGCGAGGCCGCCGCGCCCCGCGGACGGCTGCGCGCGGCGCATGCGGGCGCCGGCGTCAGGGCCGCGCCCATGACAATCGCCGCCGCGATTATCGCGGCGACAAGCCAGCCCGCGCGCCCGGCGCGGCTTGCCGATCCGTCGCCGGGCGAAACGCCCCCAAGCATCTCCGCCCAATCCGCTTGCGTCATCGATTCCCGAGTTTCGTCCGTCCCGCCGGATGCAGGCGAGCGCGCCCGCGCGCGCTCAAAGCCCGCCCGCCTTGAGGTATATCACCGCGCCCTCGCGCGAGAACGGCGCGTGCGAGCTTAAGCGCGGATTGCGCACCCAGGTGCGCCGTGGATACACGCCCAACTCATCCTCCAGCGCGCCCTCCAGCACCAGGAACTCCTCGCCGCCCGGATGCTCATGGCGCGGCATCGAAGCCCCCGGCTCGAACTTCATCAGCATCATGGTTTCCGGATGCGCGGGGTCGCGGTAAAGCGTCTTCACCATGATTCCCGGCGCCGGGCCGGGACGCCATTCGAGGCGGTTCGTATCCAGAACCAATCGCGCACGGCCCTCGCCCGCATACTGACAAAGCTTCACGAACAGGACGCATCCGCGCGGACTCGACGGCGCATGGCGCGAGCCGGGAGGGTTGAGCACGTAAGTGCCTTCCGGATAGACGCCCGACTCGTCCTGGAACACGCCCTCGATCACGAGAAACTCCTCGCCCTCAGGATGGGTATGCGCGGGAAACGACGAGCCCGGTTCATAGCGCACGAGCGAGGTCGCGCGCCCGGATTCGGCTCCGTGGCGATCGAGCGGACGGCGCATCACGCCGGGCTGGGGGCTTGGCACCCACGGCTCGGCGTCAGTCAGGATTACGACTCGCCTGGAAAGGTCCTCGTTAAGCGCTGAAATTGACATTGCCGCCGTTCGCCGATCGAAATCCCCGGCCGTCGGGATCGATGATTAGTCAGAGTATGGGAGCGCGATGCTCAAAGGATCAAGTGCTCGACCGCGACGATGAACGGGAGCCACCCGGGCGCGATGAAATTGGGCTCGTCGGCCCGCACCGCGCGGTACTCCGCCGTCTCAGTGCCGGCCTTCATCGCCGTTTCGTCCTCGAACCAGGTCTCGGCGACGCCGTCGTAAAGCGGCTCGCGCCCGTTGGCGTAGGCGGAGCGGCGCACGCGGCATTGGACGTAGCGGCGGATTCCCGGCACGCGCCGCGCGAGCGGCCCGTGAGTGTTGCGCCAGTAGGACTGGAAATCCTCGACCGCCATCCCGGGCTTGCGCTTGATGAAGGCGATAAGCTTCGGCATCCCGGGCGCAACCGGGTTCTCCTTCTGGACGCGCTCTTCGGTG